>NZ_JBHVHF010000084.1:0-26697 GCF_042800315.1 Streptomyces sp. NPDC057638 | reverse complement strand
ATCCCCTCCCGGGATGGCGGCCATCGCGCGTAGGGGCGGCTGTGCGGGGCCTGGTCAGTGCGGGCGCCCGGCGCTACGTTCCGCCCCATGACCGAGTTGCCGCTCAGCGCCGATCCCGCGCCGCTCCCCGTCGACCGGCTCCGGTTCGCCTGGCCGCCCGGCCGCCCCGTCCCCGGTTCGGTGGCGGAGGAGCGCGCCCACCGCAGGACCCGCCTCGCCGGGACGCTGCGGCTCCTGGCCCGGCTGGGATACGAGGAGGGGGTGTCCGGTCTGGTCACGGCACGCGACCCGGAGTTCCCCGACCGCTTCTGGGCCAATCCGTTCGGGCTGCCGTTCGCCCTGGTCACCCCGGACGACCTGGTCCAGGTCAATGGGCGCGGCGAGGTGCTCGCCGGGCGCCACCACATCAACCAGGCCGCCTTCGCCCCGCACGCCGAGATCCACCGCGCCCGGCCGGACGTCGTCTCCGTCGCGCACGCCCACGCCGTCCACGGCCGGGCGCTCGCCGCGATCGGTGAGCCGCTGCTTCCGCTCACCCAGGAGGCCTGTGCCTTCTACGAGGACCATGCCCTGGTCGAGCGCTACACCGGGGTCGCCGTGGACGAGGGGGAGGCGCGCGCGGTCGCCACCGCGCTCGGCCCCCACAAGGCGGCCATCCTGCGCAACCACGGGACGCTCACCGTCGGCGACTCCGTCGACGCGGCGGCCTGGTGGCTGATCTCCCTCGAACGCTGCGCCCGGATCCAGCTCGCCGCGAGCGCCGCGGGTGCCCCGCTGCCGATCGGTCACCGGGACGCCCTCGCCACCCGGGAGCGGCTCGGCACCGATCTGGTCGCCTGGATCAGCTACCAGCCGCTGTGGCGGGAGCTGTCGGGCCCGGCCCCGGCTCCCTGACCCGGCCCCGGCCTCGTGGCTCCGCGCTCATGCGCCCACCGGGTGAGCGCGGTGGGCGGGACGGGTGGGTGAGCGGCGGGCACGGGGTGAGACGGGCGGCACCGCCGTACGTATCGTCAGGTACAGATCGTCATATGCAGAGCATCGGAGAACAGGCCGGACGGGCCGGGGCGGTCGGCCGGGGAACGGGCCCGGACCTCGCCGTACCGGTTCCACCGTGAGCAGGGACGGAGCAGTGATGACACAGACCCATCGGACGGGAGCGCACCGTGGCGCGCCGTACGGCGGACCCGGGCCGGTCGGCTGGAAGGCGGCCGCGAGCCGTCATGCCCTGCTGCCGCTGCGGCTCTTCCTCGGTGTGACCTTCGTCTACGCGGGGCTGGACAAGCTCTTTGACAGCCGGTTCCTGTCCGCCGGTGGCACCGGCTCCATCGGGGAGACGATGCGTGCCGTCCGCGACACGTCCGCCGTGCCGGGTCTGGTGGACCTGGCGCTGAAGAGCCCGGAGGGCTTCGGTTACGCCATGGCCCTGGGTGAGCTGGCCGTCGGGATCGGGACCCTGCTGGGGCTGCTGGCCCGGGTCGCCGCGCTCGGCGGTGCGCTGATCTCCCTCAGCCTCTGGCTGACCATGAGCTGGAGCACCGAGCCGTACTACTACGGCAACGACCTCGTCTATCTGATGGCGTGGCTGCCGCTGGTGCTCGCCGGGGCCTCGGCGTTCTCCGTGGACGCCACGATCAGAAGGCGCGCGGCGCGGCGGCGCATGCTGTAGTGCGCGGAGCCCACCGCGCCCGCGAGGCAGAGCCCGACGCAGATCACCGGGAAGACCATGAACCAGGGGACGTGCCAGACGCGCGCCGCGTCGCACGCGTACAACACCGTGAGCGTCAGCGCGGTGACACCGGCGATCAGTCGGCCCGGCCGGAACCCGTGACGGTGCAGCGGGCGGTCGTTCCCGGGTACGGGTTCCTGCCCGGACGGGGTTCCGTGCCCCGGCGGGGAGCCGTGGCCCGGCGGGGGTTCATGACGCGGCACGTGTGACCTCCACCTGTCCCAGACCCACTTCCAGCCTCAGCTCCAGCGTCCCCGACGGGGCGGCGCCCTGGGGCGCGGGCAGGGTCCGCCGCTCGGTCCGGTCGGTGGATATCCGCACCTGCCGCTCCTTCCCGTCGCCCGGGAACGTGATGTCGCCCACCCCGGCCTCGGCGCGCAGCGTCACCCGGGTGTCCTTCGGCAGCACCACCGTCAGCTTGCCCGCGCCGACCTCGGCGTAGGTGGAGACCTTGCCCCCCGCCGGGACCGTGAGGTCCGAGACATCGAGCGTGGCGATGCCCGAGCCCAGCTCGTAGTGGGGCTTGAGGTCGCTGGTGGCGGTCGGCGCCCATGTCGTGCGCGCCCAGGCGGTGTCGATGTCCTTGGGGAGCGCGGTGGCACCCGCCAGGAACACGGCCGTGAGCGCCGTCATCACCACCGTGCCGAAACCGGTGCGGCCGATGAACGAGCTGATCACCAGGGCCGTGCCGAACACCCCGAGCGCGCAGACCAGCCCGATCTGGAGGCTGGTGCCCAGCGGCTGGCTCTCCCAGCTCAGCCGGGTGCCGAGGAATCCGGCGACCAGCGCGAGGACGAAGGCATAGCCCCCGAGGGAGCGGCCCTGCCGCTGCCGCCGGGGCGTTCCGGCCCGGTCGCGGCCCTTGGGGTCGTCGTCGCGGGTCAGCGCCGACTCCGGGCCCCAGAGATACCCGGAGACATGCGGCCCCGCTGGGCCCATCCGTCGGCTCTCGTCGCCCCGTATGGCCATGATGTTCAGGGCACCCCTGGCATCCCTGGCGTCCTTGGCCTCCTTGGTCAGCGGGTCGCGCCACCATGACGGGCCATCCGGCACGGGCGGAGCCGTGGGCTCCGGCGGCGCCTCGGCGACCGCGTGGGCCGCCGCCGGGGCCAGCCCGCCGCGCTCCGGTGTCACCGCGCGGCGACGGCGCGACCAGACGGCCACACCACAGGTAGCGAGCGCCACCAGCGCGGTGAAGGAGAGCGCCCCGTCGCTGTTGAGCATCGTGAGGAAGAGCGCGCACCCGATGAGGGCGAGGAAGAGCGCCGTGAGCGCGGCGCCGTCGACCCGGCCCGCCAGCAGCTTGCGGGCCTCCGGCTCCTCCTCGTCGTCCAGCGGTATCAGCAGCCAGGCGAAGCCGTAGAAGATCAGGCCGACCCCGCCGGTCACGCCGAGCACCCCGAGCACGATCCGGAAGATCACCGGGTCCATGTCGAAGTACCGGCCCAGCCCGCCGCAGACCCCTCCGAGCACCTTCTGCCGGTGGGCGCGGCGCAGTACCCGCTCCTCCTCGGCGGGAGGTACGGGCGTGGGCGGCGCGGTGGCGGGACCGGCCGGGCTGGCCGGGTTCGCCGGGCCGGCGGGACTGGCGGGGCTGGTCATGCGGGCCTCTGCCGGTGGGGCGGGCTGACCGTGGGCGTCATGGGCATGGATCCATGGTGACCCGGCGGAGGAGCCGATGGCACCCGGCCCGACCCTGGCCCGTCCCTGATATCCGTCCCTGACCGGGGTGGGGGGCCGGGTGCCGGTCCGCCCGAGGGATCTCCTCGTCGGCGGGCCACCGGCCGGGGGCCGCGTCAGGGTTGAGTCAGGGGTCACCCCTGATCCCCGCACCCCTCCGATCGTGTGACCATCGAAGCATGCCCGTCGCCCCTCCTCGGCCCAGCACGCCCAGCACCCATCCCCGTACCTCCGCCCCCGAGGAACCGGCCTTCCGCAAGCTCTACCGCAGCGCGGACGGCCGGTTCCTCGGCGGTGTGGCCCGGGGCCTCGCCGGGCACCTCGGGCTGCCCGTGGTCTGGGTCCGGCTGGTCTTCCTGGGCCTCTTCCTGGCCGAGGGCCTCGGTGTGCTGCTGTACGCGGTGTTCTGGATCGTCGTCCCGCTCGGCGTCGGCGGCCGGGCGGGGGAGACCCGGCCGCTCTTCGAAGTCACCGCCGACGGGCGGCGCCGACTGCGGATGCCCGACCGGGGCCAGCTCGTCGCCGTCGTCGCGCTGTTCATCGGCGCCGGGATCTTCGTCGGCAATCTGGAGGCCCGGGGCGGTGCCAATCCCACCCTCTGGCCGACGCTGCTCATCGGTGCCGGAGTGGTCCTGGTCTGGCGTCAGGCGGACAACGCCCGCCGGGCCCGCTGGACCACCGAGGTCGGCCGCCGCCGCAGGCTGCTCCCGATCTGCCGGGCGCTGGTCGGGGTCGCCCTGGTCGGCACGGGTCTGACCGTCTTCGTGATCGTGCGGGGTTCCGCCGCGCAGCTCGGCAACGTCCTCACCGCCGCCGTCGCTGTCATCGCCGGGGTGGCGCTGCTCGCCGGCCCCTGGCTGATACGGATGACGCAGGACCTCTCCGAGGAGCGGACCATGCGCATCCGCGCCCAGGAGCGGGCCGAGGTCGCCGCTCACGTCCATGACTCCGTACTGCACACCCTGACCCTGATCCAGCGGAACGCCGACGACGCGGGCGAGGTCCGCCGTCTCGCCCGCGCCCAGGAGCGCGAGTTGCGCAACTGGCTGTACAAGCCGGAGGGCACCGGGAAGGACGAGGAGGAGGAGCCGGACACCCTCGCCGAGGCTGTCAAGAAGTGCGCCGCCGAGGTCGAGGACAAGCACGGCGTCCCCCTGGAGGTCGTGGTCGTCGGCGACTGCCCGCTCGACGAAGGGCTCGTCGCGCAGATGCAGGCCGCGCGCGAGGCGATGGTCAACGCGGCCAAGTACGGTGGCGAGGGCGGTGCCGTCCAGGTCTTCGCCGAGGTCGACGGGCGTACGGTCTATGTGTCGGTACGGGACCGGGGGCCCGGCTTCGATCCGGACGCGGTGCCCGCCGACAGGATGGGAGTCAGGGAGTCGATCATCGGCCGGATGCAGCGCAACGGCGGGACGGCTCGGCTCCACCCGGCTCCCGGCGGGGGCACGGAGGTGGAACTGGAGATGGAGAGGGCGGCGGACGAATGACCCACACGGAGAACAGTCCCGGGCGGCGGGTGCGGGTGGTGCTCGTCGACGACCACCGGATGTTCCGCACCGGGGTACAGGCGGAGATCGGCCAGACCGAGCGCACGGGCGTGGAGGTCGTCGGCGAGGCCGCTGACGTGGATCAGGCGGTCACTGTCATCGCGGCGACCCGGCCCGAGGTCGTCCTGCTCGATGTGCATCTGCCGGGCGGCGGCGGGGTCGAGGTGCTGCGTCGCTGCGCCGCGCTGATGACGGCGGCCGAGGATCCCGTCCGTTTCCTCGCGCTCTCCGTCTCGGACGCGGCCGAGGATGTGATCGGGGTGATCCGGGGCGGGGCCCGTGGCTATGTCACCAAGACGATCACGGGAGCGGACCTGGTGGACTCGGTCTTCCGGGTCCAGGAGGGCGACGCGGTCTTCTCCCCCCGGCTCGCGGGCTTTGTGCTGGACGCCTTCGCGTCGACGGACGCGCCGCCGGTGGACGAGGACCTCGACCGGCTCACCCAGCGCGAGCGCGAGGTGCTGCGGCTGATCGCCCGGGGGTACGCGTACAAGGAGATCGCCAAGCAGCTCTTCATCTCGGTGAAGACGGTCGAGTCCCATGTCTCCGCCGTGCTGCGCAAGCTCCAGCTCTCCAACCGCCATGAGCTGACCCGCTGGGCGACAGCCCGCCGACTCGTCTGATCCGGTGCCGGTGCCGGTCGTGCGCGGCCCGCTGGGGACGGCCCGCTGGGTACGGGGGTGAGCTCGGCGCCCGGGGCGGCTCGTCCGGTCCGGTGCCGAGCTGTTGACCGATGCCGGTCGGCCGCCGGGCCACCGGCCGACGGAGAGCCCCGGGGCCCGGGGTGACCCGCGTCCGGGGCCGATCGGCCCGTCCAGGGCGGGCCGAACCCCTCCCGGCCCCCTTCCCCTCCCGTGCCTTCTCGCCGCTTCTCTCGCAGGCCGCCGTGGTCCCCTGTGATCCCCTGTGATCCGTGTGGTGCGCCTTGTGCTCCGGTACTCCGCCGTGAGGCCATCTCCGTGCCGCGAGACGGCATCGCGCGGGGTGTGAGCGGTGGTTCACCCATCAGATCCAGCCATGTGTCAGCGCTCCTCTCAGGGGCGGGACTTCGCCATCGGCGCGGCAGGGAGGTGCGGGACCCGCTGCCTCAACTGCGGGACGGAGCTAAGGTCTCAGTGTTCTCACACGCGTCACACATGGTTCTTGCACGTTTTTGCAGTGTCGTTCCCACCAGCGTTCTATCGGCGTCATGGCGGGTTCGCGCGGCCCCTCAGAGCCGGGGGTCCCGGCGCGGCCCGACGGAGACCTGACGGAGGAGCTATGAGCGTCCACGTGAACGGATCCGGTTCGAGCGGTGGCCACCGGGGCCCACGGGGCGGAGGTGAGTGCGCGGAAACCGCCCTTGTCTGGCGCAAGTCGAGTTATAGCGCGAGTGGGGCCGGGCAGTGCGTCGAGGTCGCCGCGCGACCGCGCACGGTCCATGTCCGGGACTCCAAGGATGTGCGCATCCCCGGGATCGCGGTCGACCGCTCGACCTGGGTCCTCTTCGTCGCGTACGCGGCGGGGCGGAGCGGCTGAGAAGCCCTCGCGGCGGCGGGCACCGATGTCAGACCTGGACGCGGGTGGCGCCCGCGAAGGGCATGGAGGCCATCGGCGAGAGCTGTACCGGCGTACCCGGCCGGGGCGCGTGGATCACGCGCCCCCCGCCGACGTAGAGACCGACATGGGTGACACCCGGATAGAAGAAGACCAGGTCACCGGGGGTTAGCTCGGTGCTGGACACACTCCGGCCCGCGCTGATCTGCGTGTAGGTGGTACGCGGCAGGGCGACCCCCGCCGCGCGCCAGGCGGCCTGGACCAGCCCCGAGCAGTCATAGGCCGAGGGGCCGGTCGCACCCCAGACACAGGGCTTGCCGAGCGCGCCGTACGCGAAGGTGATGGCCTTCGTCGCGGAGGTCACAGAGGAAGCAGAGGTCGCAGAGGGAGCAGAGGTCGCGGACGAAGCAGGGGACGCTGAGGGTCCAGAGGGCGCGCTGTCCACAGAGTCCGAGGCGGGCACAGAGTCGGGCACAGAGTCCGAGGCGGGCACAGAGTCTGAGACGGACGCGGTGCCCGCGTCCGTGTGATCGGCGGCGGGCGGCTCCTCCGCCAGCAGGGTCAGCGGTCGCCCGGCGGCGGCCAGCTCGTGCTGGGTCCCGGCCTCCGGCTGCCCGGTGCCCTGGAACGCGGTGGCCGTCGCCGCTCCCGCCAGCGCCAGCGTGGTGGCGGTCCGGACGGCGGGGCCGCCGAACGGATTCGCCCCGGAGCTCCAGGGCATCTTGGGCCTGCCGGGTTTCCGATGCTTCCGGTACACAGCCACGAGGCCGTCCACGTCCTTCCATGCCACCGGCTTTCGCCAGGTTTGTCTGTCGCGGAGTTCTCGGCAGGACGCTATGCCCGGAGGTCACGCGGGGAAGACGGAACGATTGATTCTGGTCGAAGGTGGACCGCTCGTCCCTCTTTCTGTGAGCACGTCGCCCGCTGCGCGCGCCTTTCCCATATCCGCGTGACCGATGCGGCGAATGAGGCATACCTGACCTGAGGGGCGTGCTATGGCCCGGACTAGGCTCCGCCCCATGGACGTACTCATCAATGTCTTCGTCGCCCTCCACATCATCGGCATCGCCTCCCTGCTCGGGGGCTTCCTCACCCAGATGAAGGCGATAGGGGCGGGCACCGCGCGCTTCACCCCGGCGATGCTCCACGGCGCCCTGACGATGCTGGTCACCGGCGTGGCCCTGGTCGGCCTCAACCAGGCGGACGACCAGGCCGTGAACAACGTCAAGATCGGCATCAAGATGGCTGTCCTGGTGGTGATCCTGCTGCTGGTGTACGTCAAGCGCGACGAGGAGTCGGTGGAGAAGCCCCTCTTCGCGGCCGTGGGCGGTCTGACCGTGGCGAACATCTTCATCGCGACCCTCTGGGTCTGACCCGCGCCACCGGACGGCCCGCGCCCCCCGACACCCCTCGCCCTCCGCCCCACGCCGCCCGCCGCCGGACCGCCCGCGCCCCGGCGGCGGTACGGGACGAGGAGCCCAGGGAGCCCCGGCGGAACCCGTACGGCGGCCGGAGCGGCGTCCTCCCCGGTCAGGGCACGGGCGGGGGCCGATCCCGCCATGTGGCGGCGCGCTGTCAGTGGCGCGGCCTAGACTCGGAGAGCGATGAGCAGCCTCTTTGACGACGACTTCCTGGCCCGCCTCCAGCCCACCTCGCAGGAGCCCCCGCCGCCCGAGGACCATGAAGGCCCCGGGTCCCACCCGGAGGAGATCCCCGACGATCTCTTCCAGGGCGCCTTCGACCTGCCCCCGGAGCGGGACGCCTACCACCGCGACGGCGCCCCGCGCACCGTCGTGGACCCCGCCGCCCTGCTCGACGGGCTCAATGAGCAGCAGCGCGCCGCCGTGGTGCACACCGGCTCCCCGCTGCTCATCGTCGCGGGCGCGGGCTCGGGTAAGACCCGGGTGCTCACCCACCGCATCGCGCATCTGCTCGCCACCCACCAGGTCCACCCCGGCCAGATACTGGCGATCACCTTCACCAACAAGGCCGCCGGTGAGATGAAGGAGCGGGTCGAGCAGCTCGTCGGCCCGCGCGCCAACGCCATGTGGGTCTCGACCTTCCACAGCGCCTGTGTGCGGATCCTGCGCCGTGAGTCCAAGAAGCTCGGCTTCACCTCGTCGTTCTCGATCTACGACGCCGCCGACTCCAAGCGGCTGATGGCCCTGGTCTGCCGGGACCTGGACCTCGACCCGAAGAAGTTCCCGCCGAAGTCCTTCAACGCCAAGGTCTCCAATCTGAAGAACGAGCTGATCGACGAGGAGACCTTCGCCGGTCAGGCGGGCGACGCGTTCGAGAAGACGCTGGCCGAGGCGTACCGGATGTACCAGGCGCGGCTGCGCGAGGCCAACGCCCTGGACTTCGACGACATCATCATGACGACCGTCCATCTGCTCCAGGCGTTCCCGGATGTCGCCGAGCACTACCAGCGGCGCTTCCGGCACGTCCTGGTCGACGAGTACCAGGACACCAACCACGCCCAGTACACGCTCGTACGCGAGCTGGTGGGCACCGGACGGGAGGACCTCGCCCCGGCCGAGCTGTGCGTGGTGGGCGACGCCGACCAGTCGATCTACGCCTTCCGGGGTGCCACCATCCGGAACATCCTCCAGTTCGAGGAGGACTACCCGGACGCGAAGACGATCCTGCTGGAGCAGAACTACCGCTCCACCCAGACCATCCTCTCCGCCGCCAACGCCGTCATCGAGCGCAACGAGAGCCGTCGCCCCAAGAATCTGTGGACGAACGCGGGCACCGGCGCGCGGATCACCGGCTATGTCGCCGACACCGAGCACGACGAGGCGCAGTTCGTCGCCGACGAGATCGACCGGCTGACCGACGCGGGCGAGGCGAAGGCGGGCGATGTCGCCGTCTTCTACCGCACCAACGCCCAGTCCCGTGTCTTCGAGGAGATCTTCATCCGCGTCGGCCTGCCCTACAAGGTCGTCGGCGGGGTTCGCTTCTACGAGCGCAAGGAGGTCAGGGACGTCCTCGCCTATCTGCGGGTCCTGGCCAACCCCGAGGACAACGTCCCGCTGCGGCGCATCCTCAATGTTCCCAAGCGCGGCATCGGCGACCGGGCGGAGGCGATGATCGACGCCCTCGCGCTGCGCGAGAGGATCACCTTCCCGCAGGCGCTGCGACGGGTGGACGAGGCGTACGGCATGGCCGCCCGCTCGGCGAACGCGGTGAAGCGGTTCAATGTGCTGATGGAGGAGTTGCGGACCATCGTCGACTCCGGCGCGGGTCCCGCCGTGGTCCTGGAGGCGGTGCTGGAGCGCACCGGCTATCTCGCCGAGCTCCAGGCGTCCACGGACCCGCAGGACGAGACCCGGATCGAGAACCTCCAGGAACTCGCGGCGGTGGCGCTGGAGTTCGAACAGGACCGTGGCGAGGAGGGCGCCGGGACCCTCGCGGAGTTCCTGGAGAAGGTCGCGCTGGTCGCCGACTCCGACCAGATCCCCGACGAGGACGAGGAGGGCTCCGGGGTCATCACCCTGATGACGCTCCACACGGCCAAGGGGCTGGAGTTCCCGGTGGTGTTCCTGACCGGGATGGAGGACGGGGTCTTCCCGCATATGCGGGCGCTCGGACAGGCCAAGGAACTGGAGGAGGAGCGGCGGCTGGCGTACGTGGGCATCACCCGCGCCCGTGAGCGGCTCTATCTGACCCGGTCGTCGATGCGGAGCGCGTGGGGACAGCCCTCGTACAACCCGCCGTCGCGGTTCCTGGAGGAGATCCCGGTCCAGCATCTGGAGTGGAAGCGTACGGGCCCGATGGGCGCGCCCGCCGGACCCACCTCGGGTCTGGGGTCCCGGCTGCCGTCGGCGCCGTCGGGCCGGTCGGGCCGGGGCGCGTCCGGGTTCGCGACCCGGCGCGGCGCGTCCGAGAAGCCGGTGGTCGCGCTGGCGATCGGGGACCGGGTCACCCATGACCAGTTCGGGCTGGGAACCGTGGTGGAGGTCAGGGGCTCCGGTTCGGACGCCCAGGCCACGGTCGACTTCGGCGACGAGAAGCCGAAGCGGCTGCTGCTGCGGTACGCGCCGGTCGAGAAGCTCTGACGCGCGGGGCGGCGGCCGTTCTCCCGAAGTCTTCGGGGCACGGCCGCCGCTCAGCGGCCTGATGGCTGGGGAGTTCCGCCGGACGCGGAGGACCGGGCCCCGCCGACCGGGGCCTCGCGTTCTCGCCGATGGCCTCTGCGGGCTCGCTTTCCAGCGGGCCGCGAAGCGGGCTTTACAGCGGGTTGAGGCCCTTGCTCTGGAGCCAGGCCAGCGGGTTGATGTGGGAACCGCCGCCGGGCCGGACCTCGAAGTGGAGATGGGGGCCGGTCGAGTTGCCGGAGTTGCCCGCGTAACCGATGACCTCGCCCGCCTTCACCTTGCCGGAGCGGATCTTGGCGCTGCTCAGATGGCAGTACCAGGTCTCCGTGCCGTCGGGCGCGGTGAGGATGATCATGTTGCCGTAGGCGTTGTTCCACTGGGTGCGGATGGTGCCGTCGGTCGCGGCGTAGATCTCCGCGCCGTAGGGCACGGGGAAGTCGATGCCGGTGTGCACCGTCATCCAGTTGACGCCGGACTGGCCGTAGTAGGTGCTCAGCCCCTTCTGCTGCACCGGCAGGGCGAACTTGGGGCGGAGCGCCTCGCGCCGCTTGGCCTCCGCCTCGCGCTTCTGGCGCTCCGCCTCCTGGCGGGCCTGGAGGTCGAGGCGCTCCTGGGTGCGGGAGGCGCGGTCGCCGAAGTCCCGGGCCTCCGCGCTGAGCGCGGCGAGCTGGGTGTCCATCCGGCTGTTGGCGGCGGCCGACTTGGCGGAGGGCACATCGGCGGCGGCCAGATTGGTGGTGTCCTTCTTGGCCGTCTTGTCGGCACCGATACCGCCGACGGAGGCGGCGGCGATTCCCGCGACGCCCATCACGCAGGCCGAGGGCACGGCGACGGTCAGCAGCGCGGAGCGCTTGGCGGGGGTGCGGCGACGGCCCCGGCTTCCGCTTCCGCCGTTGCCCGCGCGCCGTACGGGACGCGGGGTGACGGGAGCGACCGGGGTGATGTCGTGCACGTCATCGGCGTCGCTGCCGCTGTCGGTCTCGTAGGCGTCGTAGACATCGTGCGGTTCGTGGTCGGTGTCCACGGCGATCAGGGTGCCGGTGTCACTCAGCTCCCCCGTGTCGGGGACCGCGATGGCCTCGGCGACGCCCTCCAGCACTCCGGTGTCACCGAGTTCACCCGGGGCGCCGAGGTCATACCCCGGCTCGGGGGCGTAGCCGTCGGCGGCGTACTCCGCGGCGGCCGCCGTCTCCGGGGCCAACCCGTCGTGCGCCGGGTCCATCGGATAACCGTTGGCGCCGGAGGTGAACTCCTGCGAGAGTTCCCCCAGCTCGGTGCCGAACTCGGTGGCGTGCGCCGTCAGCTCCTGCTCACCCGGGAGTGACTGGCCGACGGTCTCCGTGGCGCCCGTGTTCCAGGCGGTGGCGTCATAGGCGCCGGTCTCGAAGGCGGGAACCGCCCACTGCCCGGTGGTGTCATAGGTGAAGGAGGCGGCCGTGGCCTCGAACTGCTGGCCCGTCTGGTTCCACGCCGACGCGTCCCACTGCCCGGTGCCGTCGTACGCGGGCGTCTGCCCGATACCGGCGTGGGTCTCGGTGGCGTACGCGGGAGTCTCGTTCTCGTAGCCGTCGTGGTCGTACGAGGGGAAGGCCGCGGGCTGCTGCTCCGGGTACAGACCGTAGGCGGTGCCGGTGGTGTGGTGGGAACCGGTGTCCCAGGGCGAGGAGTCGTACGGGCCGCTGTGGCCGGTGTCGTAACCGCCCGCCGTGGCGTCGCCGTCCGGGAGATTCCCGAAGAGCGGATCGGTGTCGAAGCTGCCGGTGGGGTAACCATCGTGGCCGACGTACCCGGCGTGGGCGTGCTGGTCGTTCACCAACTTCTCTCTCGCCTCGGCAGCAGGACCTGGATTCTGGGGCGATAAGGCCTTGAGGAGTCCCAGAGGGGAACCAGTGGCGCGACTGTACCCGGCGGTATGCGACAGCCACAATCTTCCCGAGGTTTTGGGGAATCAGGAAACGGGCATTCGAGCGTCTTTCGGCGGAGTGCAGGCATAGCTTTGGCCTTATGTTCGAAACCCGTTCGATAGTCCGCTCGTCAAGGTGTTCGGTCGGGGGCGGGTCGCACCCCGGGCCGTCCGCCGGGGCGGGTGGTGCCGCAGGGGTGGCGGGAGGTCAGGCGACCGAGATCGCCCCCGGTGTGCCCGTCGCCGATCCCGGGGCCTCCAGGGCCTGGCGGATGCCCGCCACGACCGCCGGATGGACCGGGAGGGCCAGATGGCCGACGCCCCTGACCTGCACGTTCTCCGTGATCAGATCCGGGTGTTCCAGCCGTGCCGTCTCCACCGGGACCATGAGCTGATCATGGTCTCCCCAGAAACTCACGAACCGGGTGCGACACCCTGGCGCGGGGGCGCGCAGCTCCTCGATCACGGGTGAGCCGGGGCGCATCTGGCGCACGATGGGGTGTGCGCTCGCGAGCGGGGCGACCGCGGTGCCCGAATGGGGGGTTCCCAGTGTCACGAGGGTCCGTATCCGCCGGTCGCCGCCGAGCCGCTGGATGTAGTAGCGGGCGATCAGTCCGCCGAGGCTGTGGCCGACCACATCCACCTCGCCCCGGCCGGTGCGGGCGCAGATCTCCTCGATATGACGGCCGAGCAGTTCGGCCGCCGCGCGGATGTCGCACGTCAGCGGCGAGTAGTTCAGGCATTCCAGATGGCGCCAGCCGTGCCGGGCCAGGGAGCGGCGCAGCAGCACGAAGACCGAGCGGTTGTCGACGAACCCGTGGAGCAGCACCACGGGTGGATGCGGGGGAACGGCGCCGGCGGGAAGCGCGGTGACGGGCGCCGGGGGCGGGGCCGCTTCCTTTTCCGGGGTCGCCCCGGTGGGGGCCTGTCCGGCGCGTGTCTGTCCCGAGCCGGTCCGCCCGGAGCCGGTCCGCCCGGCCGCGCCGGTATCCGCCGTCCCGAGGGCGGACTTCCGGGGAGCGGTCTCCCCGTTGTCCCGGTCGGGGCGGGGGCGGGGGGCGCGCGTCGCGGGGCGCCCGCCGCGCGGCTCGGGGGAGGGCGGGGGCGGTGTGGCGGGCAGGTCGCCCATCGGCCGCTCGGCCATCAGGCCGGATGGATAGAGCAGCAGATGACCGGCGAGGATCGCCACCTCCAGGGCCGCGGCGCGCAGGCTCGGCAGGCTCGGGGGAAAGAAGGGCAGATCCTTCACGGGCCGACCTCCCTACGACACGGTGGGTCACGGCTCTGTGCCCATGTGTCTCTGTGGGGGGCCTCTTCAGCTGTCGTTCGAGCCTGGGTGTCCCGTCTTCTCCTCGTCGGTGGCGGTATGGGTGAACGATGCCCGGGTCCCCGCCGCGCTGGACGGGCGAGGAGCGCGGGCCCTGAAGCGGCTCCCTGGCGCCATCACCGCAGGGAGCGGCGTGCGAGCCGCCCGGTGCGGGTAGGACGCATGGCGAACGTGTGTCCCACTCTGTGATTTCCCCCTCGCGGCCCACCGTGAAACGGGTCGGTGCGGGATGCTGGAGATAACGTTCGTTCACTTGTGGCGCAGTTGTCTGTGTGGAGGAAACGATGGGTGTGACGGGGCCGATCCGTGTGGTCGTGGCCAAGCCGGGACTCGACGGCCACGACCGGGGGGCCAAGGTGATCGCCCGGGCGCTGCGGGACGCGGGCATGGAGGTCATCTATACGGGCCTGCACCAGACTCCCGAGCAGATCGTCGACACCGCGATCCAGGAGGACGCGGACGCGATCGGTCTGTCGATCCTCTCCGGCGCCCACAACACGCTCTTCGCGCGGGTGATCGAGCTGTTGAAGGAGCGGGACGCGGCGGACATCAAGGTCTTCGGCGGCGGGATCATCCCGGAGGAGGACATCGCGCCCCTGAAGGAGCTCGGGGTGGCGGAGATCTTCACCCCCGGGGCGACCACGACGTCGATCGTGGACTGGGTGACCACCCATCTGAGAGATCCCGCGACGGCGTGACGCCGGTGCGTGATCGTTGAGGGCGTGATCGTTGAGGGCGCCTCCAGGTTCTCTGGAGGCGCCCTCACGCCGTGCTTCAGCCAGGTCGGCGGGAGCCAGGTTCTCCGCCCGGGTGTCTCCGCCGGGTCGCGTGGGGACGTGGCGGTGGTGGGCGGCCCGCCGGTTCCGCCGGCCGCCCTCTCCACCGTCGCTGAGGGTGGGAGCGCGCTCGCCCGGGCCTGCCGGGGTCTGCCCGGGTCTGAAGGGCACTCGGTTGGCAGGCCACGTGGTTCACGGTCGCTCGGTCCGAACGGGTAGGGGGCCGCCGATATGAGGGGTCGTCCGTCGGCATGGCCGAGGGGCGCACTCGGCCGGACCCACCGGTCCCTCCAGGGAGCCTCAGCCCAGGGCCGGGTCGAGTTCCGCGCGCATGGAGGCGCGGACACGCAGCGTCGACACCAGCCGCTGGAACGCCTCCGACCAGTAGTCGCCCGCTCCCGGTGAGGCGCCTTCGGTCTCATCCGGCCGGGCGGTCAGCAGCTCCAGCCGGTCCGCCTCGGCCGGGGAGAGACAGCGCTCCGCGAGCCCCATCACCCCACTGAAACTCCAGGGATAGCTCCCGGCGTCGCGCGCGATGTCGAGGGCGTCCACCACCGAACGGCCCAGTGGCTCCGCCCAGGGCACCGTGCAGACACCGAGCAACTGGAACGCCTCCGACAGCCCGTGGACCGCGATGAAGTCCGCCACCCACGCGGCGCGCTCCGCCTCCGGCAGGGTGGCGAGCAGTTGGGACCGCTCGGCCGGGGACGAGGTGCCGACCTCCGCGTCGGACGGGCCGCCGGGGGCGCCGAGCAGGGCCCGGGACCAGGGCGCGTCCCGCTGGCGCGCCGCCGCGCGGCACCAGGCGGCGTGGAGTTCCTCGCGCCATCCGTCGCTGACGGGCAGTGCCACGATCTCCTGAGGAGTGCGCCCGCCGAGCCGTTCCGGCCAGAGGGAGAGCGGCGCCGCCTCCACCACCTGCTTCAGCCACCAGGAGCGTTCGCCCCGGCCGCCGGGCGGGGTCGCCGCCACTCCGTCCCGCTCCATGTCCGGGTCGCACTCATGGGGTGCCTCCACCGCGATCGAGGGACCGCCGTCCCGGACGAGGGAGACACAGGACGCGGCCCGCCCCGCCATCCGGCCGGCGAGGGCGGAGCGGGGCAGGGCGGAGAGCAGCTCCGCCGCCGTCACCCGGACGTTTCGGCTGCGGTCGGCGAGGGTCCGCTCCAGGAACGGCTCGTCCGCGTCCGACAGCCCGGTCCGCAGTGAGTCGAGGAACATCAGACGGTCCTCGGCCCGCTCCGTGCGCCAGGTGGCGGACAGCAGCGCCAGCGCACGGTCCGCGTCCCGTCCGCGCAGCGCCGTCAGGAGCGCGACGCGCTCGGCGAACAGGCCCTCCTCCCAGAGGCGCCGCACGGCCTCCGGATCGTCCAGATCGGGGAGGAGCGCACTGCCCGACGCGCCGCGGAGCACGAACTTCCACTCTGGATTGAAGCGGGCCAGCCACAGCCCCAGCGTGCCCGCGAACGCCAGGGCGTTCAGGCGCAGATCCGTCCGGGCCCGCGCCGCGTCCAAGAGGGCGGGCAGCAGCGCCGGCGGAGTGCGGTACCCGTGCTCGTTGGCCGCCGCCAGCCACTGCGGGAGCAGTTCGGTCAGATCGGGTGTGGTGCCCCGGCGGCCGCCTGACGCGCCCGCCAGCCGGTCGGCCAGCAGCAGCGCCAGTCGCCGGCGCGCCGCCTTCGGTGGCAGCGGCCGGTCATCGGACGGCGCGGGCTCGGGCCCCGCGGCGGCGGGCGCGGGCAGCAGACCCGCCCGGCGCCGCACCGTGTGGACCGCCGCCGCGCCCAGCAGCGCGACCGGGGCGTCCTTGGCGGCTGTGCCGCTACCGGGGTCGCCGGGGGCGCTGGACTTGTCGGACTTGTCGGGCTGGTCAGGGGCCTCGCCCCAGGCCAGTACGGGCTCCGGTGGGGTGCGGCGGTCGGTGCCGAGAAGGGCGGAGGTGACGAGCCCCTCCCAGAGGGAGACATCGGTGATACCGCTGGGCATGGCGTCCTCTCGTACGGAGTGTCAGATCAGGGGGACCGGCTCGGGGTCAGCGGCGGCCCAGGCGGCGAGGGGGTTCACCCCGGTGTGGCCGCACTCCCCGAAAACGGTGACCGGACCACCGCCGGAGAGCGCCGCCAGACGCCACAGGCCCGGACGGGCCACGGCGGCGGGGGTGAGCGGGAGCGCGGAACGGCCGTCGGCGTCGGCCAGTTGCCAGCCACCGCCGCCGTCCGGCACCGGTATCACCTCGGCCAGTGTCACCGGCCAGGAGTCCAGCCAGGGATCGGCCGCGAGCGCCTGCCCATAGGAGTCGAGCGCGTGTCCCACCGGGCCGCCGGGCGGCGGCGACTCCATCGGGACCGGTGCGCCGAAGCACTCGCCCAGTTCCGCGCGGAGCGACACCGCCCCCGCGTACGGCACCAGCTCCGCGTCGAGCACGGCGCCCACCGGCAGCGCCAGCTGGGGGGAGCGGCCCGCGGCGCCGAAGGAGAGCAGGAGCGCCGTGTGCCCGGAGTCGGCGCCCCGGATCCAGACCCGGCGGGTGACGATCTTGCCGTCCGGTGTGTCGTACTGCGCCAGGACCATCCAGCGGTCGCGCAGCGGGGGGCCATCGGCGGGGGCGGTCAGACCCACCCTCGTACGCACCGTCGCGGCCAGCGGCTCCGGCAGCCGGTCGATGCCCAGCCAGGCGGAGTCCAGCAGATGGAGCAGGGAGCACTCCTCCAGCAGCCGGGCCGGCCAGCCCGGTCCCGAGCCGGGGATCGCGCCCAGCTCCCGGGCCCGCGCGGCCAGCCCCGGCGCCTGGGCGTCGACCATCCGGGCCGCCGTCTCCTCCCACAGCCCGTACCCCGCGCGCTCGGCCGAGGCCAGTCCGCCACGGAGCAGATCGGCGAGCCGCTCCTCCAGCTCCCGGGCGCCCGCCGTGATCCGCCCGGCCCGGCGTTCGGCGCGACGGCGGGCCGCCACCGGATCGGGCGGGGCTGTCGGCCCGGCCGGGGCCGCCCGCTGGCCCCCGGACCGCTCACGGCGGGCGGCCAGCCACTCCTCCGCCCAGTCCGGGGCGGTGCCCGGCGCCACCGCCTCCCCGTCCGAGGACCAGAGCAGCAGCAGCCCCAGCGCGTGCTTGCACGGGAACTTGCGGCTCGGGCAACTGCACCGGTACGCGGGGCCGGACCCGCCACCCGTCCCCGCGATATCGATCACGGTCCGGTACGGCGTCCGCCCGCTGCCCTGACAGACCCCCCATATCGCGCCCGCGTCGCTCACGCCCGTGTCCGACCAGGGACCGGGGGCACCGAGCCTGCTCCCGGCCTTGCGTGACCCAGCGTCAGGAGCGAGTGCCAGCACCTGCTCCGACGTCCATCGAACCCCCTCGAAAGTCATGCCACGAACGTAGGCCCCGCCACTGACAATCCCTTGCCTTCCCGGCGTTGCCGCAGCTCAGGGCCGATTGTCAGTGCCGTGGTGCAGGGTTGGCAGCACATCGGGTCGAAGGATCCGAAGGGGCTGAAGGGGGAGGCATGACCATGTCCGAATCCACCGCGGGCGCCACGGCCACGGCCGGCGACGAGGCCCGCGCACAGGTACTGCGAGCGCACGCGGAAGACGCCTTCGCGGAGGAACTGGCCGCTCTCGCGGCCGCCGATGACCGCCCGCGTCCGACCGGCTGGCGCCTCTCGCCCTGGGCGGTGGCCACCTATCTGCTCGGTGGCGTCCTGCCCGGCGGCGGCACCGTGATCTCACCGAAGTACGTGGGGCCCCGCCGGGTGGTCGAGGTCGCCGTCACCACTCTGGCCACCGACCGGGCGCTGCTGCTGCTCGGTGTCCCCGGCACGGCCAAGACCTGGGTCTCCGAGCATCTGGCCGCCGCCGTCAGCGGTGACTCCACCCTCCTGGTCCAGGGCACGGCGGGCACCCCGGAGGAGGCCATCCGCTACGGCTGGGACTACGCCCGGCTGCTCGCCCATGGTCCCAGCAGGCAGGCGCTGGTGCCCAGTCCGGTGATGCGGGCCATGGCGGAGGGCATGACCGCGCGGGTCGAGGAGCTGACCCGGATCCCGGCCGACGTCCAGGACACACTGATCACCATCCTCTCCGAGAAGACCCTGCCCATCCCCGAGTTGGGCGAGGAGGTGCAGGCCGTGCGCGGCTTCAACCTCATCGCCACGGCCAACGACCGCGACCGGGGAGTGAACGACCTCTCCAGCGCGCTCCGCCGCCGGTTCAACACGGTCGTGCTGCCGCTGCCCGCCACGCCGGAGGCGGAGGTCGACATCGTCTCCCGCCGGGTCGACCAGCTCGGGCGCTCGCTCGATCTGCCCGCCGTGCCCGAGGGTCTGGAGGAGATCCGCCGGGTCGTCACCGTCTTCCGGGAGCTGAGGGAGGGCGTCTCCGCCGACGGCCGCACCAAGCTCAAGTCCCCCTCGGGCACGCTCTCCACGGCCGAGGCGATCTCCGTGGTCACCGGAGGGCTCGCGCTCGCCGCGCACTTCGGCGACGGGATACTGCGGCCCGGTGACGTGGCGGCGGGCATCCTCGGTGCGGTCGTCCGCGACCCGGCCGCCGACCAGGTGATCTGGCAGGAGTATCTGGAGACGGTGGTCCGAGAGCGCGATGGCTGGAAGGACTTCTACCGGGCCTGCCGTGAGGTGAGCGCATGAACGGACCCCTGCTGCTCGGCATCCGTCACCACGGGCCGGGCTCGGCGCGGGCGGTGCGCGCCGCCCTGGACGCCACCACGCCGTCCGTGGTGCTGATCGAGGGGCCGCCGGAGGGCGACGCGCTGGTGTCGCTGGCGGCCGACGAGGGGATGCGGCCCCCGGTGGCGCTGCTGGCGCACGCGGTGGATGACCCCGGGCGGGCCGCGTTCTGGCCGCTGGCGGAGTTCTCGCCGGAGTGGGTGGCGATCCAGTGGGCCCTGGAGCACGGGGTTCCGGTCCGTTTCATCGACCTTCCGGCCGCCCACGCCCTGGCGCTCGCCGCGCGGGACGAGCAAGGGCCGGTCGAGAGGAACGAAGAGAGGAACGAAGAGAGGAACGAAGAGAGGAAGGACGAGGGCCAGGAGGAGAGCAAAGGCGACGGGGAGGCTGTGGCGGGCGCGGCGCCTCACCCGGGCCGTGCCGGTGTCCGGGGCGCGGTGACCGACCCGGGCTGGGATCTGGCCCCCGCCGCGACGGGGGCCGCCC
The DNA here is from genome assembly GCF_042800315.1 of Streptomyces sp. NPDC057638. Classification (NCBI taxonomy): domain Bacteria; kingdom Bacillati; phylum Actinomycetota; class Actinomycetes; order Kitasatosporales; family Streptomycetaceae; genus Streptomyces; species Streptomyces sp. NPDC057638. The sequence continues at coordinate 6,931 of NZ_JBHVHF010000084.1, read as the reverse complement.
GACCGCCGGTGGGAGCGGCGCCCCGCTCCGCCGCCGACCCGGAGTGGGACGTGGCGCTCCGGCAGGTGACCACGGTCCTGGCGGCCCGTGACCCCGGATGGGACAAGGCCGCTGGTGGCGGCGCGGGCGCGGTGAGGCCCGGGGGAGCGCCCGCGCCGCGTGATGTCGTCTCTCTCGGCGAGGTGGTACGCGGAGGGCCGGCCCTGGCCCCGTGCGGTGCCCAGGGGCCGCCTCCTCGGTACGGGGGCGGCACACCGTCGGGGCCAGGACTCTCGGAACCGTGGGGGCCGGGGCTCTCGGACCGGCCGTCGGGGGCGGCGGCCGGGGGCGCGGGGCTGCGGGAAGCCGCTGCCGGGCCGGCCGGTGGACGTGCCGGGCCAGGGGGCGCCGGGGAGATGGGGGCCACGGGGCGCAGCGGGGCCGCCGGGCGAACGGGACCGGCCGGGGCCTCCGGTCGCCCCGGGGGCGGCGAGGGCGGCGTGGACGGGGGGGTCGCCGAGCCGGGAGGGCCGGAGAATCACCCTGACCCGGCGGACCCGGCGGACCCGGCGGACTCGGAGAAGCCCGCAGACTCGGTGGAGCCGCTGGAGCCGCTGGAGCCGCTGGAGCCGGGGGCCTCGGTGGGGCCGGGGGAATCCGACGTCCGTATCGACCCCCTCGCCGTCCTCGCCCGTACGGCGGGCTATGACGACCCCGAGCGTTGGTGGGAGGACGTCGTCGAACACCGGGGACGTGCGACCGGGGACCCGCTGGCGCCCTTCGCCGCCCTCGGGGAGGCCATGAGTGCCCTGCGCTCGGTCTACGGACACGGGGGGCATGAGCGCGACCTCGTCCGCGAGGCGCATATGCGGCTGCGACTGCGGGAGGCGCGCAAGGAGTTCGGGGACGCGGTCGCCGTCGTCTGCGGGGCCTGGCATGTGCCCGCGCTCGCGGAGAAGACCACCATCACCGCCGACAAGGCGCGCCTCAAGGGACTGCCCAAGACGCGCACCGAGATGACCTGGGTGCCCTGGACCCACCGCCGCCTCGCCCGGCACAGCGGCTATGGCGCGGGCATCGAGTCACCAGGCTGGTACGCCCATCTGTTCCATGCCCGGGACCGGCCCGTCGAGCGGTGGATGACCAAGGTCGCCGGGTTGCTGCGGGACGAGGACTGGATGGTGTCGTCGGCGCATGTCATCGAGGCCGTCCGGCTCGCCGAGACGCTCGCGGCGATGCGGGGCCGCCCGCTGGCCGGGCTGAGCGAGACCACCGACGCCGTCCGGGCCGTGATGTGCGACGGGTCCGAGGTGCCGCTCGCCCTCGTCCAGGACCGGCTCGTGGTCGGGGACGTCCTCGGCGAGGTGCCCGAGAGCGCCCCCGCCGTGCCGCTGCAACGCGATCTGACCCGGGCCCAGCGCGGGCTGCGGCTCAAGCCGGAGGCGCAGGAGCGGGAGGTGGCACTCGATCTGCGCAAGGACTCAGACGCCGCCAAGAGCAGGCTGCTGCACCGGCTGAGGCTGCTCGGCGTCGAGTGGGGCCGCCCGGTCGCCGGGCGCGGCGGCACGGGCACCTTCCGGGAGACATGGCGGCTGCGCTGGGAGCCGGAGCTGTCCGTGCGGGTCGCCGAGGCCGGGATCTGGGGCACCACGGTCCTGGCCGCCGCCACCGCGAAGGCGGCGGGCCGCGCGGGCGGGGCCGGCCCGCTCGCCGAGGTCACCTCGCTGGCGGAGGAGTGTCTGCTGGCCGAGCTGACCGACGCCCTTCCGGTGGTCATGCGGGCCCTCGCCGACCGTGCCGCGCTCGACGCCGACGTCGGCCATCTCGCCCAGGCGCTGCCCGCGCTCGCCCGCTCCCTGCGCTACGGCAGTGTGCGCGCCACCGACACGGCCGCGCTCACCGAGGTCGCGACCGGCATCGCCGAGCGGGTCTTCGTCGGGCTCCCGCCCGCCTGCGCGGGGCTGGACGCGGACGGCGCCGACCGGATGCGGACCCATCTGGACGCCGTGCACGGCGCGACCGCGCTGCTGGCGAGCGTGGAGCGGCGCGGGTCGGCAGGGGCGGAGCCGCGGAGCGGCGCGGAGGGCCCGGCGGCTGCGGTGTCCGAGGTGTCTGCGGGGGCGGACGGTTCCGGCGCGCCCGCCGCCGACGGCGGGCTGCTCGCCCGATGGAGTGGTGTGCTGCGCGCACTCGCCGTCCGGGACAACGTGCCCGGAGGGATCCGGGGCCGTGCCGTGCGGCTGCTGCTGGATGACGGACGGCTCGGGGAGGACGAGGCCGCGCGGCTGATGGGGCTCGCCCTCTCGCCCGGCACCCCGCCCGCCGAGGCCGCCTCCTGGATCGAGGGCTTCCTCGGCGGTACGTCCGGCGGGGGAATGCTGCTCGTCCATGACGAGCGGCTGCTGGCCCTGGTGGACGACTGGCTGACGGGGGTGGCACCGCAGGCGTTCACCGATGTGCTGCCGCTGCTGCGGCGCACCTTCTCGGCGTATGAGCCGGGGGTGCGCCGGACGCTGGGTGAACGGGTCAGACGAGGCCCGGTGGCCCCCGGGGAGGACGCCGGGCCCGCCATGACCGTGCCCGGCTTCGGCGCGGGCCATGACCAGGAGCGCGCGGATGGAGTGCTGCCGGTGCTGGGGCTGCTGCTGGGGACGGGAAGCGGCACACCGTGGGGCGGCGGTCCGGCCTCCGCCGCCGAGGCCCGGGGCGGTCCCCGCCGCCGTGCCGAGGACGCCTCCGGCTCCGCGATCCGGCAGGGGATCCGACAGACGACCCGGCAGAGCAGCCGACAGCTCACGAGGACAGGACGGTGAACCCGGTGCGCACGGATAGGCGGCAGGCGGTGCCGGGTGACGGCGCCATGGACGAGCGGTCGCGCCGCTGGCGGCTGGTGCTGGGCGGGGAGTCCGCCGACGGCATCGGGTACCCGCTCACCGGCACCGACCTGGCCGTCGACGGCGCGCTGGCCGCGCTGTACGGCAGGGACGGGGACCCGGCGCCGGGCGGCGCCAGGGGCCGCGGCGGACTCGGGGCGTCCGCGCCGTCCGTCGCCCGCTGGCTCGGCGACATCCGCACCTATTTCCCCAGCTCCGTCGTCCAGGTCATGCAGCGGGACGCCATCGACCGGCTCGGCCTGGCCGCGCTGCTGCTGGAGCCGGAGATGCTGGAGGCGGTGGAGGCCGACGTCCACCTCGTCGGCACCCTGCTCTCGCTCAACAAGGCCATGCCGGAGACGACGAAGGAGACCGCCCGGGCGGTCGTGCGCACAGTGGTCGAGGACCTGGAGAGACGCCTCGCCGCCCGCACCCGGTCCACCCTGACCGGCGCGCTCGACCGCTCGGCCAGGATCAGCCGTCCACGCCACCGCGACATCGACTGGGACCGCACCATCCGGGCCAACCTCAAGAACTATCTGCCCGAGCACCGGACCGTCGTTCCCGAACGGCTCGTGGGGTACGGCCGCGCCGCGCGGGGCGTCACCAAGGACGTCGTCCTCTGTATCGACCAGTCGGGTTCCATGGCCGCGTCCGTCGTCTACGCCTCGGTCTTCGGCGCGGTCCTGGCGTCCATGCGCTCCCTCGCCACCCGGCTGGTCGTCTTCGACACCGCCGTCGTCGACCTCACCGACCAGCTCGACGACCCCGTGGACGTGCTCTTCGGCACCCAGCTCGGCGGCGGCACCGACATCAACCGCGCGCTCGCCTACTGCCAGTCCACGATCTCCCGCCCCGCCGACACCGTGGTCGTGCTGATCAGCGATCTGTACGAAGGGGGGATACGTGACGAGATGCTCAAACGGGTGGCGGCGATGAAGGCGTCGGGGGTGCAGTTCGTGGCGCTGCTGGCGCTGTCGGACGAGGGGGCGCCCGCGTATGACCGGGAGCACGCGGCGGCGCTGGGGGCGTTGGGGGTCCCGGCGTTCGCGTGCACGCCGGATCTGTTTCCGGACGTGATGGCCGCGGCCATCGAGAAGCGGCCGCTGCCTGTTCCTGAGCCCTGACCCCTGCGGGCGGCGGCCCGTGCCGCCACCTCGGTGGGGGTCCCCTGCCGGGCAGGCGTTCCTGGAGCCGCGCCCCGTGCACCTACCTCCCAGGCTGTGCCTGGGGCCGGGGCGTTGCCCGGCAGGGGCCGGGGCGACCGGGCCCCGCACCCAGGTGGTGGCTTGTGCCCCCACCCCAGGCCTGCGCCTGGGGGACTTCGGCCGGGGGACCCCCATCGCCCAGCGGAACGACTGCCCACGAGGGTGGGGAACCGGCGTGCCCGCGAGGCGGCCGTGCCTCAGCGCGCCCAGCGGCTGGCGAGCGTGAGGGGAGTGGTGGGCCGCCGGGCCCGCGGTGGCGGGGCCCGTCGGTGGGGAATCGGGTGGTGGGGGAGTGGGTCGCGGGTGGGGTGGGGGGTGGATGGTGGCGGGGGCGAGTGGTGCGCGTGGCCCCGCTCGTTTGTGACCGTAATCACCGCTCATGTGTGAGCTGCGATTTAGGAGGCCACGTTCCACGGGGATAACCTGCGAGGCGGACATGCCGCGTGCCCGGACACCGTGTGCGCCTCCCTTGTGACATCGCAGTCACGTTGCCCTTCGCGGCACGCCCACGCAGACAACGAACCGCGATCACTCAGAATCAGAAAAGGGACGGACGCGCGTGGACCTGTTCGAGTACCAGGCGAGGGACCTCTTCGCCAAGCACGGTGTACCGGTGCTGGCCGGTGAAGTCATCGACACGCCTGAGGCGGCGCGCGAGGTGACCGAGCGCCTGGGCGGGCGATCGGTCGTCAAGGCACAGGTGAAGGTCGGTGGACGTGGCAAGGCCGGTGGCGTCAAGCTGGCCGACAGCCCGCAGGACGCGGTCGACAAGGCCGGTCAGATCCTGGGCATGGACATCAAGGGCCACACGGTCCACAAGGTGATGCTCGCGGAGACCGCTCCGGAGATCGCCGAGGAGTACTACGTCTCGTACCTCCTCGACCGCACCAACCGCACCTTCCTGGCCATGGCCTCCGTCGAGGGCGGCATGGACATCGAGGAGGTCGCCGCCACCAAGCCCGAGGCCCTGGCGAAGATCCCCGTCGACGCCAACGAGGGGGTCACCCCCGAGAAGGCGCTGGAGATCGTCAAGGCCGCGAAGTTCCCGGCCGAGGTCGAGGCGCAGGTCGCCGACATCCTGGTGACGCTCTGGAAGACCTTCATCGCCGAGGACGCCCTTCTGGTCGAGGTCAACCCGCTGGCCAAGGTCGCCGACGGCCGCGTGATCGCGCTCGACGGCAAGGTGTCGCTGGACGCCAACGCCGACTTCCGTCAGCCGGGCCACGAGGAGCTTGAGGACAAGGCTTCCGCCAACCCGCTGGAGGCCGCCGCCAAGGCCAAGAACCTCAACTACGTCAAGCTCGACGGCGAGGTCGGCATCATCGGCAACGGCGCGGGCCTGGTCATGTCCACCCTCGACGTCGTCGCGTACGCCGGTGAGGCGCACGGCGGTGTGAAGCCCGCCAACTTCCTCGACATCGGTGGTGGCGCCTCCGCCGAGGTCATGGCGAACGGCCTGGAGATCATTCTCGGCGACCCGGACGTCAAGTCGGTCTTCGTCAACGTCTTCGGTGGCATCACCGCCTGTGACGAGGTCGCCAACGGCATCGTCCAGGCCCTGGAGCTGCTGAAGTCCAAGGGCGAGGAGGTCACCAAGCCGCTGGTGGTCCGTCTCGACGGCAACAACGCGGAGCTGGGTCGCAAGATCCTCTCCGACGCCAACCACCCGCTGGTCCAGCGCGTGGACACCATGGACGGCGCGGCCGACAAGGCCGCCGAGCTCGCGGCGAAGTAAGGGATCACACCACCATGGCTATCTTCCTGACCAAGGACAGCAAGGTCATCGTCCAGGGCATGACCGGCGCCACCGGCATGAAGCACACCAAGCTCATGCTGGGTGACGGCACCAACATCGTCGGTGGCGTGAACCCGCGCAAGGCCGGTACGACCGTCGACTTCGACGGCACCTCCGTACCCGTCTTCGGCTCGGTAGCCGAGGCGATGAAGGAGACCGGCGCGGATGTCTCCGTGCTCTTCGTGCCCCCGGCGTTCGCCAAGGCCGCCGTCGTCGAGGCGATCGACGCCGAGATCCCGCTGGCCGTCGTGATCACCGAGGGCATCGCGGTCCACGACTCCGCCGCCTTCTGGGCCTACGCCACCAGCAAGGGCAACAAGACCCGGATCATCGGTCCGAACTGCCCCGGCCTGATCACCCCCGGTCAGTCCAACGCGGGCATCATCCCGGGCGACATCACCAAGCCCGGCAAGATCGGTCTGGTGTCGAAGTCCGGCACGCTGACCTACCAGATGATGTACGAGCTGCGGGACATCGGCTTCTCCTCCGCCGTCGGCATCGGTGGTGACCCGGTCATCGGTACCACCCACATCGACGCCCTCGCCGCGTTCGAGGCCGACCCGGAGACCGAGCTGATCGTGATGATCGGCGAGATCGGTGGCGACGCCGAGGAGCGCGCGGCCGACTTCATCAAGGAGAACGTGACCAAGCCGGTCGTCGGCTACGTCGCGGGCTTCACCGCCCCCGAGGGCAAGACGATGGGCCACGCCGGTGCGATCGTGTCCGGTTCGTCCGGCACCGCGCAGGCGAAGAAGGAGGCCCTGGAGGCCGCGGGCGTCAAGGTCGGCAAGACCCCGACCGAGACGGCCAAGCTGGCGCGCGAGCTGCTCCAGGGCTGAACCCCGTGAGGGCGCCGGGCCGCTGAGGGCACCGGCACCCACGAGGACGCCGAGCCGCCGCGCGGTCCGTGAGGACCGCCGGGCGCCGCGCGGTCCGCGAGGCGCTGGGCCGCGTTCGGCGCGGCTCGGTGCCGTACGGGATGCCGTATGGCCCCGGCGCTGACGCCTCGGGGCCCGCGGTCCGCCGTGCCCGAGCACAAGGGGCCCGTGTCCCTCGATGAGAGTTCCCCAGAGGCC
>NZ_JBHVHF010000083.1:0-27051 GCF_042800315.1 Streptomyces sp. NPDC057638 | reverse complement strand
GGAGGGGCGCGACGACCGCGGGCCGGTCGCCGCGCCCCTCCGTCGAGGCAGCGGATCGCACTGATTTCCGGCCAGTCGTGCCGTCCCTGACGAATGGCGCGATATGGCGGGGGATCAGTCGAGCGGGATCGGAGATCAGCGGGCCGGGACCCGGTGGTAGACCGTGGGAAGCGCACGGCGATGACGGTCGGTCGGCAACGGCAGAAGATTCCTGAGAGAAACGGAGGGTTCCAGTCCAAGCTCTTCGTAAAGAACGCGGCGGCATTGTTCGTATTGTCGCAGTGCGGCGCCTCTGTTTCCGGCGGCGAGATGTGCTTTTACCAGCACCCGATGGGCACTTTCCCGCAGAGGTTCGGCGCGCACCGCCGCCAGCCCCGCCGCGACGGCCTCGCCATGGCGGCGGGCCGCCGTCAGCCGCTCGGCCATCGCCTCCAGGGCGTAGAGCCGGAGTTGGTGGTACTGCTCCTGCTCCATCAGCACCCACTCGTTCTCCGACCACTCCGGCAGCAGATCGGCGGAGAGATCGGCCCTGGTCTGGGTGGTGAGGATGTCGTCGCAGGGGCGCGAGACATCGAGCAGCCGATGGGCACGGATCACCGCTTCATGCAGGTCAACCGTGATGTTCCCGGAGACGGCCAGCTCATGGGTGGAGGTGTCGATGAGGGGATGTCCGGTGCGGGTCGCTCGCCAGAGCGAGGACCGGAGATTGGCGTGGGCGCGCGTGGCCGTGACATCGGGCCAGAGAATCCCGGCCACGTAGGTGCGGGTGCGCGGCATGTCCTGAAGGGCCAGGAAGGCGATCAGTCGCTGGGCGCTGGAACACAGCGGAACACGTGTGTGATCAACCGACAGCGCAAATCCCTTAAGCAGCCTCAGTGTTATGACATGAGCTCGTTCGGTCATGTGGCTCCTCCCGGACGGTGTCGGCTCCGGTGATCTTTCGTACGGCTCCCGGGATGCTGAAGACCATTTTACGGACAACTCATGATCGTGTGGTGCGGTCTTCATGTGAGAGGCGTTGAAAAGACATCACCGGGGCGTCGCGAAAACATCACTGGCCCGGTTCCGTGAATTCTTCGAGCCAGGCGCGCACGGCGAGCAGGACGTCATCGACCGCGCTCGTCGCCGAAGGGGGCGCCGCGGATCCGTCCACCGACCGGAGGATGCGGGCCCGAAATCCGTCCGGCCTGCCCTCTTCCACCCAGACCCGCAGGATCAGGACGCCAACGCGCTCTGAGGAGGACTCCATAAGAGGACAAGGGTGCCGCACGACTGTCACCTCGGCGTTGTCGCCGTGTGTCCGCCGCCGTCTTCGCCGTGTCCCGCCACGCACTGGTGACGCCCCTGTGACGGGTGGGTCGCGGTCCCGCCACGCGGCCCCCCGCATGCTGGCGCGGCACCGGCACACCGTGACCAGACGGCACCGGGGCACCGCCGCACCGGACGGCGCGGGACGCGTCGCCCGTACACCGCCGTACGGCGCGGGACCCGCTTCCCGCACCGTCGGCCCACCGTCATCCGACGGCAGGCGCCCGCCGTCCCGGGACGGCGGGTGACCGCCCGTCGGCGGACGGGACCAGGACAGCTCATGAGCACGGCCGGGGGAGGAGTCACATGGGCGACTTCGGCGTCATCGCCGACGTCTCGACGGTCATGGTGGACGCCCTGACCGAGTCCCTGCGCGGACTCAGTCAGGTCGAACCACCCATCGCCGAACTCAACGACCTCTCCGACGCCATCCAGACACCACCCCCCAAACTCACGGTCTTCCTCTACGAGATCGCCGAGGACCCCGTCTCCCGCAACCGGCCCCCGGTGCGCTCCCAGCCGCCCGACCCGCCGACCACCCGCAAACCCCCGATGGCGCTGCTGCTGCGCTATCTGATCACCCCGTGGGGCGGCGACCAGGAGACCCAGCAGCGGATGCTCGGACGCGCCCTCCAGACCTTCTACGACGACGCCATCCTCGACGGCCTCCAGCTGTCGGGCACCCTCGCGGCGGGCACCGACAGCCTCCACCTCAGCCTGACCCCGCTCACCCTCGACCAGAAGTCCTGGGTCTGGTACGCGATCCAGAAGCCGTACCGGCTCTCGCTGAACTACGAGGTCCGCGTGGTCAATCTGGACTCGGCCGTCGCCTTCCCCGTCCAGCCGGTGCGCAGCCGCGTCTTCGACGGGACACCGACACCATGAGCCGCTTCACCGCCCTGAGTCACTCGACGCTGTCCAGCCCGGCGTGGTTCGTTCCGTACGACGAGTACGCGCGGCGGGTGAGCGCGGCGGGGGTGACGGTATGGCTGGACCGGCGGGAGGACGACGGAGGGTGGCTGCCGCTGGATGACCGGGCGGTCCTCACCCCGAGCGCCGCCCTCGTCTACCCGGGACTGGGCCGGACCCTGTCCGGACCTCTCACGCCCCGGCTCCACCGGGCCCGCTTCAGCGCCCCCGGCCGCCAGCCGTACTACCCGGCCGACGGGGAGGGGTTCTCGTCCTCGCTCACCGGGGTGGAGTTCCTGGTCCACCCCTACCGGCCGGGTGATCCCGGCCGTCCGCCCGTGGCGCCGGGCGAGCCCCGGCTGGTGCGGCTGCTGCCCGCCGCCTCCTTCCCGTACCCGCCCGGAGTGCGCACCGTCCATGGCGTGGTCGTCCGCGCGGGCACCACCACCGGTCTCGCCCAGGTGCTGGTCGAGGCGGAGGGACAGGCCGGACGGGACGCGGTCGGCTGGCGGGAACGCGCCCTGACCGACGCGTCGGGGGCCTTCCGGCTGGCGCTGCGCTGGGAGGGCGAGCCGACGGGTGTCCTCAACGAGGAGAGGTTCCTCCTCCGCGCCACCGAACGACCGGGCCGGACCGGGGAACGGGTCGTCCTGCTGCCCCGGGAGGCCGGCCAGCGACACGTCATCGAGATCCGCGAGAGTTGAGGAGCCAGCCATGGCGGAGTATCTGAGCCCGGGCGTCTATATCGAGGAGATCGACGCCGGGCCCCGGCCGATCGCGGGAGTGAGTACCAGCACGGCGGGCATGGTCGGGGTCACCGCTCGCGGCCCGGCCGACGGCAAGCCCAAACTGGTCACCACCTTCCTGGAGTTCCAGAACACCTTCGGCGGCTTCCTGCCCGAACCCGACGCCGGGATCACGGGCGCCTGGGCCGACAACCCCGACGAGGGCGGGCGCTGGTGGCTCTTCCCGCTGGCGGTCAAGGGCTTCTTCGACAACGGCGGACAGCGGCTCTACGTCAAACGCGTCGTCAGCTCCGCCGCGCGGCCCGCCGGCGGGGCCCTCGGCAGCGGACTGGCCAGCCCCGTCACCGCCGACGCCGCCCGCGGCGGCACCGCCCTGGAGCTGGCCCACCTCATCGGCTTCACCGGCGTCGGCCAGCAGATCCAGCTGGTCCGCGGCGATGACCAGCAGACCATCCACAGCACCGAGATCACCGCCTACGACCGGGGGGCGCGCCGGATCGAGCTGGCCTCCCCGCTCCCGGCCGGAGTGCGCTCCGCGCGGGGGGACTACGTCCAGGCCGGGGCGCGCGCCACCGAACAGACCCTGCGCTTCTCCGCCGTCAGCCCCGGCGGCTGGGGCGGCGCGGTCGCGGTCCGGGTCGATCCGACGGTCGGCGCCGCGCTGCCGGTGCTGCCCGATCCGCAGGAGGGCCCGCTCTTCGTCACCCGGCTCACCGAGGACGCGGCGGCGGACAGTGCCACCGTCCAGGTCGCCACCGCCACCGGGCTCGACCCCGACGACCTCCCCGACGACATCTGGGTGCAGATCGACGAGCGCCGCTACAAGGTCCAGGTCGGCCAGCCCGCCAGCGGCACGGTCACCCTCACCTTCGGCACCCCGCACCCGGCCTGGCTCGCCGGACTGACCGTCCGCCGGGTGCGCCGGGGGCTGACCGCCGCCGCGCGGACCCTGCGCGTGGGCGGGGCGAGCAGGCTCTACGGGGGCGCCGTGGTCCAGTTCGACGACGGCTCGGCCCTGTCGGTCCGCCGGGTCACCGCCATCGCCGACGATGTCGTCACCTTCGACGCCAACCTTCCCGGCACGCCCTTCGAGACCGACCGGGTCCATCTGGTCGAGGCCCGGGTCTCCACCCGGTTCACCGACCCCGCCGGGGCCGCCGTCACCGAGACCTTCGGCAATCTGCGGCTCGGCGGGGACAGCCCGGCGCTGCTGACCACGGCCCTGGCGGCCCGTTCCCAGCTGGTGCGGGCGACCGCGCTGCCCGGTCTCTCCACCGACCCGGCCGCCTTCCCGCTGCCCGCGGTCGGCTTCTGGCAGGCCCTGGACGGCGGCGACGACGCCTACGCCCGGCTGAACGTCTCCGACTTCGTCGGCACCGACGGCGGCAGCGGCAAGCGCACCGGGATCGTGGCGCTGGAGGACATCGACGAGATCGCCGTCTGCGCCGTGCCCGGCGTCTGGTCGTCCACCGTGGAGTCCGCCCTGGTGACCCACTGCGAGCTGCTCAAGGACCGGTTCGCCGTGCTCGACCCCCAGGACGGGCTCGACATCGAGCGTATCCAGGCGTTCCGGGAGCGGTTCGACACCAAGTACGCCGCCCTCTACTACCCCTGGCTGGTCGCCCGCGATCCGCTGACCAACCGCGACGTCGAACTCCCGCCCTCGGGCCACCTCGCGGGCATCTACGCCCGTACGGATGTGGAACGCGGGGTCCACAAGGCCCCCGCCAACACGGTCATCCGGGGCATCCGGCTCACCGACGGCATCGCCCAGGACGTCACCAAGCGCCACCAGGACCTGCTCAACCCCAAGGGCATCAACGCCCTGCGCTTCTTCCCCGGCCTCGGCCACCGGGTGTGGGGCGCGCGGACCCTGTCCTCCGACAGTTCCTGGAAGTACATCAACGTCCGGCGGCTCTTCCTCTTCCTGGAGGAGTCCATCGACGAGGGCACCCAGTGGGTCGTCTTCGAACCCAACGACGAGGCCCTGTGGGCCCTGGTCCGGCAGACGATCACCAACTTCCTCACCACGGTCTGGCGCAGCGGCGCGCTCGCCGGGACCAGCGCCGACGAGGCGTTCTTCGTCGCCTGTGACCGCACCACGATGACCGAGGACGATCTGGCCAACGGCCGGCTGATCTGCGTCATCGGCGTCGCACCCGTCTTCCCGGCCGAGTTCGTGATCTTCCGGATCCAGCAGAAGACCCGCGAGACCCAGCTCGCCTGACCCGTGAGGAGCCACCATGCCGCCTGTGACCAGGGAAGATCCCTACGCCGGTTATAACTTCCAGATCATCGTGACCAACGTCAGCGACGACGGGGTCGCGGTCAGCGGGTCCTTCACCGAGGTCAGCGGACTGGAGCTGGAGATCCCGCCGATCGAGTACCGCAACGGCAGCGAGGACATCACCGTCCGCAAGATCCCGGGACTGAAGAAGTTCACCAACCTCACCTTCAAGCGCGGCGTCACCGGCCATGTCGGCTTCTGGAACTGGGTGGTCGAGGCGCTCAACGGGAAGGTGCGGCGCACCTCCGGCTCGATCATCCTGCTGGACGAGAACCGCCAGGAGGCCATGCGCTGGAACTTCGACCGGGGCTGGCCCACCAAGTACACCGGCCCCACCCTGAGCGCCGCGAAGAACGAGATCGCCATGGAGACCCTGGTCCTGGCGGTCGAGAAGCTGGAGATCGACGCCTGACATGGCCGCCGAACCGCTCCCCGGTGTCACCCTGACGTTCGAGCCGCGCGGCTCGGGCGAGGAGCCACTCCGCACCGACGTGGCCGTCCTCCTGGGCAGGCTGCGCCGGGGCCCGGTGGGCACCCCCGTACGGGTGGAGAGCTGGCGCGAGACCGTCGCCGCCTTCGGGCAGCCCGACGGCTCCAGCGCCACCCCCTACGCGCTGCGCGGCTTCTTCGAGAACGGCGGGCGCACCGCCTGGGTGGTGCGCCTGGCCGGACCCGCCACCGCCGCCGAGGCCCGCTGGACGGTCGGGGAGCTGAGCGGCTTCGCCCACCAGCGCTACCGCGTCGTCGCCAGCGGCCCCGGCCCCTGGGCCAACGGCGGCCGGGTCTTCCTGCGCTACCAGGCGAGCACGGTCGCGGGGCCGCCCACGGTGACCGTGCGGGTACGGGTGCCCGGTGAACCCGTGGAGACCTTCGCCGGACTGCCGCCCGCCGACGTCGTCACCGGACTGGCCGCCTCCCGGCTGATCCGGCTGATCCCCGACGGGCCACCGCCGCCACCCGGCCGCCCCGGGCCGCTCACCGCCTCCTGGGAACTCACCCTCGACGGAGGCACCGAGAGCGCCCCCGGGCGGGCCGAGTACGCCGACGCCATCACCACCCAGGCCGGACTCCCCGAGCCCGCCCTGGTCGCCGTACCCGACCTCGGCACCGACCTCACCGGCGCGGTCCACACCCAGACCGTCGCCGACCTGCTCGGCAGCGCCCGTGAACTGCTCGACCGACTGGTCGTCCTCGACGTCCCGCCCGGGGTGTCCGCCGTGGACGACACCCTCGCCTGGGTCGGCGCACTCACCGCCTCGGGCGACGCGGACCTCCTCGGCGCGGCGGCCGTCTACCATCCGCCGCTGGTCACCCCCGACGGTCCCGACACCCGGCCGGTGCCCGCCTCCGGACACGTCCTCGGGGTGATCGCCCGGCTCGACGCCGAACGCGGCGCCCACCACACCCCCGCCAACGCCGTGATCCTGGAGGCGGTCGACCTGGCCACCACCTATCCCGAACCGCAGGAGGCCCGCCTCTTCGACGCGGGCGTCAACCTGCTGCGCTGCACCCGGGGACGGGGCCTGACGGTCTGGGGCGGGCGCACCCTCTCCGCACCGCTGAGGGACTCCCGCACCCGCTTCATCGCCCACCGCAGACTGCTGCATCTGCTGGTGCGCGCGGTGCGCAGGGCCGCGAGCCCCCTGGTCTTCGACATCAACTCGCCCGAGCTGCGGCTCGCGCTGGTCCGGGCGGTCACCTCGGTCCTGCTCGCCGCCCACCGGGCGGGCGCGCTGGCGGGCTCGCGGCCGGAGGAGTCGTTCCGGGTGATCTGCGACGAGACCAACAACCCACCGGAACAGGAACCCGCGCTGACGGTCTGCGAGATCGACGTCGCCCCGGCCGCGCCGATGGAGTTCATCCATATCCGTCTGATCCTCGGTGCCGACCGGGGCCTGGAGGTGATCGAGGCGTGACCACCCCCGACCCGCTGCCCAAGTACCGCTTCCTCGTCACCCTCGACCCCGGCGACGCCTATCTCCCCGCCGCCCAGGCCCTGCTGCTGCCCCTGGTCGCCGCCGGTGCCTTCCAGGAGGTCACCGGGCTCGGCGCGCAGCTGGAGGTCACCAGCTACCCCGAGGGCGGCCGCAATGACTCGGTCCACCAGCTGCCGCTGCGGCACTCCTGGAACCGCATCGTCCTCAAGCGCGGTGTGGTCCGCGACCCGGGGCTGTGGTCCTGGTACCAGGCCGGGCTCGCCGACTCGCTCGGCGCCCGCCGCGACGGCGCGGTGATCGTCCTGACCCCGGCCGGCACCCCCGCCGCCGCCTGGGCCTTCCACGGCGGTCTCGCCGCCAAGTGGACCGGCCCCGATCTGCACGCCGAACAGAACGCCATCGCCGTGGAGTCCCTGGAGATCGCCCACGAGGGGCTCACCAAGGTCCTCCAGGACGCCGTGGCGACCACCCTGACACGACCGGACCGAGGGAGGTGACCGGAGTGCCGAAGGTGACCATCCACCACCTCGAAGTCCGGTTCCAGGTCGAGGGCGACGACGGCGCCGTCTTCACCCGGCTCTTCAACCAGCACATCCGGGCCTGGTCACGGCTGTACGAGGACACCGTCGCCCGCGCCAGGCACACCGAGTCCGAGCGCGGCTACGGCGACGGGGAGGGGCGCCGATGAGCATCACCCCCGTCTCGTTCGCCCGCCAGGGCGCGGCGCGCGCCCGGCTGGAGATCGTCCGCCCGGTCATCGCCGACGAGCGCAAACGCCGTATCCCGCTGCGGTTCAACCCCACCGACTACAAGCTCAGCAAGAGCAACACCTTCGCCGAGATCGCCATCCCCGGTCTGGAGACCCCGCCGCTCCAGTACGTGCGCGGCGGCAGCGAGACCCTGACCGTGCAGGCCCTGGTGGACACCTCGGACACGCTGGAGAACGTCCGTACCACCTACGTCGACGCCGTGCGCGACCTGCTGCGCCCCGACAGCCGGGAACACGCCCCGCCGGTGGTCCGGTTCGTGTGGGACGAGTCCGTCTTCACCGGCGTACTGGAGAAGCTGGATGTGAACTACCAGATGTTCCGGCCCGACGGGGTGCCGCTGCGCGCCACGCTCGATCTGAGCCTCAAGGAGTTCCGCCCCGCCGCCGTCCAGGTCGCCGAGACGCCCCGCTCCTCGCCGACGGTCGACAAGAGCTACGTCGTACGCCGGGGTGACACCCTCAGCTCCATCTCGGCGGCCGTCTACCGCCGCCCCGACGCCTGGCGCGAACTGGCCCGCGCCAACAACATCAGCGACCCCCGCGAGCTGCGCCCCGGCCGGGTGCTGACCGTGCCCCGGCTGCCGTGAGGAGCGCGCGATGAGCACCCCCACCCCGGAGGTCGCCGACCCGGACCGGTACGCGCCGGAGTTCGAGGTGCGCATCGAGGGCCTGGAGATGGACCCCACCACCAAGAACGACATCATCGACATCAAGGTCAACCGCGATATCGACGAGATGTCCGGCTTCGACCTCACCCTCAACAACTGGGACGACGCCAACCTGCGGTTCAAGCACAGCGACTCACGTGACTTCCGGCTCGGCGGCCGGGTCTCGGTCCGCCTCGGCTACGCCGACAAACTGCTCACCGTCGCCACCGGCACCATCAGCACCCTCGCCCCCAAGTTCTCCGACAGCTCCTCACCGACCGTCTCGGTCAGCGGGGTCGACGGGATGCTGCGGCTGAAGGACCGCAAGCCCGCCGAGAACGAGGTCAAGATCTACCGCGATATGCCCGACTGGCGGATCGCCGAGGAGATCGCCCGCCGCAACAAGCTGCGGATCGAGGTCACCCGCGAGGGCCCCACCCATGACGTGGTGGTGCAGAAGAACCAGGACGACGCCTCCTTCCTGATGGAGCGCGCCAAACGGCTGGACTACGACTGCTACGTCCTGCCCGACCCGGCCTCCGGCGAGGACACCCTCTACTTCATCCGCCCCACCGACGGCCGCGACGGCCGCCCCATCCGGGTCTACCGGCTCGCCTACGCGCCGGGACTGACCACCGGCCCCACCAACCAGCCCGAGGGGCTGATCCCCAACCTGCTCGACTTCACCCCGACCCTGACCGTCTCCCAGCAGGTCAGCAAGGTCACCGTGCGGGGCTGGGACCCCCGTACCAAACAGCCCATCGCCTTCACCGCCACCGCCGAGAACCTCCCCGCCGGACAGAACGCGGCCGACGGACAGAGCGGCCCCCAGGTCGCCGAGAGCACCCTCGGCGGGCGCCAGGAGGTCCTCGTGGACGCGCCCGTCACCAGCGATCAGGAGGCCCGGGAGCTGGCCATCAGCCTGCTGCGGGAGCGGGCGTACGAGTTCATCACCGCCACCGGACGCGTCGCGGGCCTGCCCGAACTGAGGCCCGGCGACAACCTGGAGATCTACGGCCTCGGCCGCCGCTTCTCCGGCTCCTACTTCGTCAAACGCGTCGAGCACACCCTCAACACCAGCGGATTCTTCACCCAGTTCACCGGACGCCGGATCCACCAGGGGGACCAGTGACCACCAGGACCACCCCGCGCGCCCGCAGCACCGACCAGCGGTACTACGGCGTCGTCGAGGCCCTCGTCGTCGAGAACGAGGGCGATGACGAGGGCCGGGTCAAACTGAGCTTCCCGTGGTTCGACCAGACCACGGTCACCGACTGGATCCGGGTCAGCCAGCTCTACGCGGGCAACGGCTACGGCTCCCTGTTCGTCCCGGAGAAGGGCGACGAGGTCGTCGTCGCCTTCGTCCACGGCGACATGCGCTTCCCCGTCGTCCTCGGCGGCCTCTACAACGGCAAGGACAAACCGCCCACCGCCCGGACCGACGGCCGGGACCAGAAGACGATCCGCACCAAACACGGCCATGAGGTGCTGCTGGACGACACCTCCTCGAAGGCCGCCGTGAAGATCACCTCCGCCGCCGGGCACACCGTCGAACTGGACGACCAGGGCAAGGCCATCCGGATCACCGCCGCCCAGGGCGGCACCGTCACCGTCACCGCCGACGGCGACATCACCCTCAAGGCCCCCAAGGTGACCGTCGAGTCCTCCAGCATCGACCTCGGCGGCGGCGCCACCGAGCCCCTCGTGCTCGGCAACGCGCTGCTGACCGCCTTCAACGCGCACACCCATCCCACCCCGGCCGGGCCCTCAGGACCGCCCGCGCCGCCCCTGACGGCGGCCGTCCTGGCGACGAAGGCGCGGACGGCATGAGTACCGGCGAGGAGTTCCTGGGCACCGGCTGGCGCTTCCCGATCCTGCCCGACGAGGCCGGGCGGCTCGGCTACGCCGTCGGCGAGGAGAGCATCGAACACTGTCTGCGGGCCCTGCTGCTGACCGGGGTCGGCGAACGCGTGATGCGGCCCGACCTCGGCACCCGCGCCCGCGACGCCGTCTTCGCGCCCGGCAGCGTCCAGGCCCTGCGCGATCTGGAACGCTCCCTGGCCGAGGCGATCCGCGACCACGAACCGAGGGTGGCGCTGGACGAGGTGCGGGCCGAGGCCGACCCGGCGGATCAGACCCGGATCACCGTCTCCGTCGTCTACCGGATCCGGCGCAGCAACACCAAGGCCAATCTGGTCTTCCCGTTCTACACCGGCCTCATGGGGAGCACCCCATGAGCCTGCCCACGCCCCGGCTGGACGATCTGACCTGGGACGAGATGATGGCGGCGATCCGCCGCCGCATCCCCGCCGAGTCCGGCGGCACCTGGACCCTGCACGCGCCCGTCGACCCCGGCGTCACCCTGCTCGAACTCTTCGCGCACCTGCTGGAACAGCGGCTGTACTGGCTCGACCAGATGCCCGACGCGCTGGTCGTCGCCATTCTGCGGCTGCTCGGGATGGACCCGCCCCGCACCGCGCGCGCCGCCGCCACTGTGCTCCAGCTCGCCGCCGAGGCCCCCGGTGTCCCCGTGCCCGTGGTGCCCGCCGGGACGGTGCTGACCCGTGACCCGGCCGCGCTGGTGCGCTTCTCCCTCGACGACGACGTCCCCGTCTTCCCGCTCACCCCGGGCGGCGAGGCGACCGTGTGGACCGACCGCGACCGTACCGCCGACCTGCGCGCCGGACGCGGGGTGGCGCTGCTCGGCGCCGACGGCGGCCCGGCCGGCGCCCGGTTCACGCTGCCCCTGGACGGCGCGCTCTCCGCGCCCGGACCGCTCACCCTCCTGGTGGAGCTGGACGCGCCCGCCGCCACACCGCCGTCCTGGCTGCCCGGCGCCGTACCGGACGTCCCCCCGCCCGCCGAGCTGACCTGGTCCTGGTTCCGCCCCGATGCCGACGCCGGTACCGGCACCGGCGCCGGGGCGTTCGAGCGGGTCGAGGACGGCACCGGCGGGCTGCGGCGCTCCGGCGTGGTGCGGCTCCATCCGCCGCCGGAGTGGACCAGCGCCGACCGGGGCGTCCTGCTCACCACCCCGGCCGCCACCTTCGCCGCCCCGCCCCGGCTGCTGCGGCTCGCCGTCAACACCGGTGTCGCCCGCCACCGCGAACGGCGCACGGCCACCGGGGCGGAACTCGCCGACCAGATCGCCGCCTGGCTCAAACTGCCCGGCCAGCACCTCGTGCTGCCCGACGCCCCCGGCGCGCTGCTCACCGCCGCGCTCCAGCTCGCGGGCGAGAGCTGGCACGCCGTCCCCGACTTCACCTTCGGCGCCCCCGCCGACCGGATCCACCGCGTCGACCGCGCCGAGGGCGCCCTGGTCTTCGGCGACGGACTCACCGGCCGTATCCCCCACCCCGGGGCCGAGGTGTCCGTCGCGTACGAGATCGGCGGCGGCCGCTCCGGCAACGGCGGGCTCACCGGGAACTGGATCCCCGCCGACCCCACCGCGAGCACCCTCGGCGCGCTCGGCGCCGCCAACCTGGTCCAGGCGGCGGGCGGCGAGGACCCCGAGACCATCGACGACGCGCGCCGCCGGGCCGCCGGGGCCCTCGGCGAGGTCACCCGGGCCGTGACCGCCGACGACTACGCCGTCCTCGCCCGCACCACCCCGGGGGTCGCCGTCGCCCGGGTCCACACCGCCCTCGGCGCCCACCCCGGCTTCCCGTGCGCCCTCGTGCCCGGCGCGGTCACCGTCCATCTGGTGCCCTCCGTGCCCCGGGACCCCGCCGCCCTCGCCGACGGCACCGCCGCCCCCCGCCCCGACCCCGGCACGCTGTGCGCGGTCGCCCGGCGGCTGGAGGAGGCCCGGCTGCTCACCGCCGAGGTGTTCGTCCGGGGACCCGACTACCGGGAGGTCGCCCTGCGGGTCGACCTGGCGGGCAGCCCCGCCGACCGGGCCCGGGTGACCACCACCGTCACCACCGCCCTGCGCCGCTATCTGGACCCGCTGACCGGCGGCGACACCGGCGAGGGCTGGCCGTTCGGCGAACCGCTGCGGCCGTCCGCCCTGGTGCGCGCCGCCCAGCGGGCCCTCGGAGACCTCGCTGACGTGAGTGCCGTCGCCGTGGGCCTCGACGGTGAGCCGCCCGCCGAGGACTGCCGTGACGTGCCGCTCGGCGGCGCCCGGCTCCCGGCGCTGCGCACGGTCCACACCCGGGTCGTGCCCGCCGTCACCCCCGGGGAGGGACTGACATGAACGGCCCCATCTGGTGGGAGCGCGACGCCCGTGACGAGGGGCGGCTGACACCCGGCCCCGGGCCGACCGGAGTCCAGCCGGAGCTGACCGACGCCACCCGTGAGGCGGTCCGTTCCGACGTACGGTCCCGGATCGCCGGATACACCCCGGACTGGACCAACCCGGACCGCCAGGACGCCGGGGTCGCCCTCGTACGGCTCTTCGGCACCCAGACCGAACCCGTCCTCACCCGGGTCAACCGGCTGCCCGAGAAGATCCTCGCCGAACACCTCACCATGGCCGGGGTGCGGCGGCTGCCCGCCTCCTCCGCCGCCGTGCTGCTGGAGTTCACCGTCGCCCCGCCCGACGGCGCCTCGGTCCTGGTCCCGGCCGGGTTCCAGGCCGCCGCGTCCACCCCCGGCGGACAGGTGATCTACGAGACCGACGCCGATCTGTACGCCACGCCCGCCACCCTCGGCGCGCTCGCCGTCGAGGAGGCCGGCACCCTCCAGCCGCTGCCGCTGGGACCGACCGGACCCGGCCGCCCCTTCCCGCCGTTCGGCCGCGACCCCGAGCCCGGCAACGCCCTGTGGATCGCCCTCGCCGGGACCGCCGCGCCCTACCCCCAGCTCGCGCTGGGGTTCGTGGTCACCGCGGCCCCGCCCGCCCCGGCGGGCGCGGGCGGCACCCCGCCGCTGCCAGGACCGCCCGCGCCGCTGCTGCGCTGGGATGTGCTGGACGGCGGCGGGTTCGCCCCCGCCGAGGTGGTACGGGACGGTACGGACGGGCTGCGCGCCAGCGGCACCGTCGAGCTGCGCGTCCCCCGCTCCTGGGCCCCGGGCACCCCGCCGGGACAGCGGCCGGGACCGCCACTGCGCTGGCTGCGGCTGCGTATCGCGCACGGCTCCTTCAGCGGGGAGCCCCCGGTCCTGGCCGGGCTGCGGCTGAACACGGTCGCCGCCACCGCCGCGCGCACCGTCCGCGACGAACCGCTCCAGCCGGTGCAGGGGCCGCCCACCGGCGGCGGACGGCGGATGATGCTCAGCCAGGTGCCCATCCTCAGCGGTTCCGTGGTGATCGAGGTCGACGACGACCCGGGCGGCGATGTCTTCGGCACCACCACGGGCACCGCCCGCCGCTGGTACGAGGTGGAGAGCCTCGCCGCCTACGGCCCCGACGACCGCGTCTTCACCGTCGACCACGACTCCGGCGAGATCACCTTCGGCGACGGGCTCCACGGCGCCGCCGTCCCGCCCGGCTTCCGCAATGTCCGCGCGGTGCGCTACCGCGTCGGCGGCGGCAGCGCCGGAGCCGTGCGCGCCGGGGCCGTCAACGGTGTCGTCACCGCCCAGCCCTATGTCAACGGCGTCACCAACCCGTTCCCCGCCTCCGGCGGCACCGACACCGAACCCGGCGAGGACGCCATGCGGCGCGGCGTCGGCGAGCTGAGGGCCCGTGGCCGCGCGGTCGCCCCCGCCGACTACGGGCTGCTCGCCCTGCGCACCCCCGGAGCCTCCATCGCCCGCGCGGAAGGCGTGCCCGGACTCCACCCCGGCTTCCCCGGGGTCCCGATCCCCGGTGTCGTCGGGGTGCTCGTGGTGCCGCCCGCCCAGGAGGGGGCCGGGCCGCCCGTGCCCACCGCCGCGACCCTGAGGGCCGTCGCCGACCACCTCAGCCGGGACGCCGCACCGGCCGGGGTGACCGTGGTGGCCGCCCCCGTCACGTACCACCGCGTCGCCGTCGAGGCGCGCGTCACCCTCGACCCCGACCAGGACCGGGCCGCCGTCCTCGCCCGCGCGGGCGACGCCGTGACGGGGTATCTGGACCCGCTGACCGGCGGCGAGAACCGCGCGGGCTGGCCCTTCGGCGGCGCGCTGCGCCACACCCCGCTGGTGCGGCGGCTGCTGGCCGTCGACGGCGTCCACGCGGTCTCCCGGCTCTCGCTGGTCGTCGACGGGGTGCGGCTGCCGCCCTGCGCCGACCACGCCCTGGCGCCGCACTCCCTGATCTGGCCGGAGCGTCCGCTGCTGATCCCCGTAGGAGACCGGCCATGAGCTGTAGCCCGCACCCCGCGACCTTCCGGCTGCTCGACGCGTACGTCGGCTGGGACCCGGAGCCCACCGGGACCGGAGTGGTCGGCGTCACCGGACTCGACGACCCCGACGGGCTGCGGCTCGCCCGCCGGGGCGGGACACCCGACGGGCCCAGCCGGGCCGATCTGCTGCCCTGGTTCCCGGACCGGCGGCTGGCGCCCGGCTGCCGGTCCTGCTCCTGGTATCTGCTCACGCCCGGCGCGCCCTGGCTGCGGCGCCGTGACTCCTGCGGCGACTGGACGCCCCTGTGGCCCGCGTGGTGCCTGCCGGAGGATCCGCGCGGCCCCTACTCGGTCGCCGCGCGCGGCCACCGGCTGGCGGTCGTGGCGCGCGGCCGGGTCCTCGTCTGGCGCAACGAGGGGGAGCACCTCGCCGGAGTGATCACCGTACGCCGCCCCCGCTGGGCCGCCCTCGCACCCGGGGACACGCTCCTGGTGGCAACGGCGGGCACCACCGTGCTGCGCCGGTACACCACCGCCGGACGGTTCCTCGGGCTGGTCCGCACGGGCGCGCCCGGCGAGGTGACCGGTCTGCGCACCGGACCCGGGCACACCGTCTGGCTGCTCACCGACGACGACGGAGTCCTGCGGATCCACCGGGGTACCGGCCGGGAGTTCGCGGAGGTCACCTTCGCCGAGCTGCGCGCCGCGCTCGCGCCGAGCGGACTGGTCGCGGCCGGTGACGACGGCTTCTGCCTGCGGGAGGACGGCCCGGAGGGGGAGCTGACCCGCTGCTTCGACTGGGGCGGAGCGCCCCGGGAGTCCATGCCGTCCAGCGCCGACGAGCGGTTCCCCGAGGGGCGGGTGCTCACCCGGCTGATCGACAGCGGTATCTCCCGCTGCCGCTGGCACCGGGTCCGGGTCGACGCCGACCTCCCGCCCGGCACGACCCTGTCCGTCGCCGTCGTGGTGAGCGAGGACGGCCACTACGCGCCCACGGACTGGCAGCACGGCGCCGCCTCGGCCACCGACTTCCTGATCGACCAGCCGCCGGGCCGCTTTCTGCGGCTGCGGCTCACCCTGACCGGCGACGGCGCGGCCACCCCCGTCGTCCGCCGGATCCGGCTCGACTTCCCCCGGGTCACCAGCGCCGACCTGTTGCCGCCCGCCTTCCGGCAGGACCCGGTGGCGGATGACTTCACCGAGCGGTTCCTCTCGCTCTTCGACGCCTCGCTGGCCGATCTCGACCGGGTGATCGAGCGCTATCCGGCGCTGCTGGACCCGGCGGGGGTGCCCGACCGGGTGCTGCCGTGGCTCGCGGGACTGCTGGGGCTCTCCTTCGAGGCGGGCTGGTCCGCCGCCACCCGGCGCGAACTGATCGCCACGGCGCCCGCGCTCTACCGGCGCCGGGGCACGCCCTGGGCGCTGCGCGAGGCGGTGCGGATCGTGTTCGGTACCGAGCCGGTCGTGGACGAGCTGCCCGCCGACCGCCGCTGGGCGCATCTGCGGCCGGCCGCCGGGGCGCCGGAGCGCGCGGGCAGGCCCGAAGGGCTCGGTTCCGTACGACTGTTCGGGCGCTCCTCCACCCGGTTCCGGCTCGATGGGTCGGCCCTGGGCGCGGCGCCGCTGCGCGCCTTCGGCGACCCCGGCGCCGATCCGCTCACCGCGCACGCCCACCGGTTCCGGGTGCTGCTGCCCGCCGGGGCGGCGGACGAGGGCGCGCTACGGCGGCTGGTGAGCCGTCAGGCGCCCGCGCACACGGTCGGATCGGTCCGCACCGGGGGAGCGGGGTTCGTGGTCGGTTCGCGGTCCACGGTCGGCGTGGACACCGCGTTCGTCCCGCTGCCGCCGCCGGTGCTCGGCGGTGGACACGGGCTCCGGCTCGGCCGGGACGCGGTCCTGCGGCCGGGGCGGCGGGGAGCGCGCCGGGGAGTGAGCGTGGGTGCCCTCTCCGCTGTCGGGGTGCACACACAGGTGTCGTGAGAGGACGGGGCGATGAGCGAGTCAGAGACCGAACGGACCGGAGGGTTCGAGGTGCCGCCGCTGCGCAGGCTGCGGTACTTCCATGGCCAGATGCTGGGGGCCAGGGACTTCCAGCGCGAACAGGACTATCTGCGCGAGAAGCTGAAACTGCGGCTGCGCGGTCTGCTCGGATACGGAGTGGTCTGCGGGCTGTGGGTGGCGCCGGGGCCCCGGCACGACGACTGTGACGACGGAGCGGACAGCGCGGCCGGTACGGACGGTACGGACGTCGCTGACGCCGCCTCCGTCACCGCCGCCGACCCGTCCGACCCGTCCGATCCGTCCGACCTGTCGGACGGGGCCGGGGCGGAGTCCGCCGAGGAGCCCCGCCCCGACCACAGCGGCGGCGGTGACGACGACCCCGAGCGCTCCCGCCGCAGGCCCACCGTCGTCATCGCCCCCGGTCTCGCCGTCGACTGCGACGGCAACGAGGTCGTGGTCCGGGACCGGCGCGTGGTCGACCTGTGGAAGGCCCTGCCGCCCGAGGAGCGCGACACCGACACCGTCTGGGTGGGGATCGAGTACGCCGAACGGCCCGTCGAGCCCACCCGCGCCGTCTACAACGACGGCTGCGCCGACGCCTCCGACTGCGAGTACGGCTGGACCGAGGAGTGTTACACGGTCCGGGTCACCGGCTGTGAACCGCCCGAGGACCGGCGCTGTGACAGCCGCTGCTCCCGCTGCCACCACCGGGTCCTGTGGCTGGCCCGGATCGATGACGTCCGCTGGACCCGGCCGCTGCGGCCCGGCCAGATCCATATGAACATCAGGCGCCCCTTCGGCCCTTACGTTCCCACCGTCATCACCGGCATCAGCTGGATCCACGGCCATACGTACACCATCGACGAGGCCAAGCAGGTGCTGGGCACCACCCCCGGCGACGGCGGCTTCACCGTCCGCTTCTCCGACGACGTACGCGTGGACACGCTGCTGCCCGGCGTGGTCGAACTCCAGGTCATCGAGGGCGGCGCCGGGCGCAACGCGGGCACCTGGTACATGGGCGGCGAGTTCACCGAACCCGACCCCGCGGGCGGTGGAGAGGGCGGCGCCGGCGCCGCCGGGGCGACCGAGGACGACGGGCACGAGTTCACCCGTCATCTGCGCTACCGCCAGAACACCCGCGAGACCCTCCAGGACGGCGACCGGGTCCTCATCACCGTCCGCACCGCCTTCCTCCTCGACCGCTGCTGCCGCCCGGTCGACGGCGCCCATGTCGGCGGACGCGTCCCCCTCATCGAGGACTGCGGGCACCCCGAGACCGCCGAGGCCGCGGCGCGGACCCGGGGCGGGTGCGACCTGCCGCCCTCCCGGGTCGGACCGTGGACGTCCGGTTCGGGCGCGGGCGGCGACGTGTTCGAAAGCTGGTTCTTCGTGAAGGAGCGCTGATCATGTCCACAGGATGCGGATGCGGCTGCGGGGGCGCCTCGACCCGGCCCCCCGCCTTCGTCCGGCCCCGCTTCTTCGCGGGCCAGCTGCTCACCGAGGACGACCTCGGCCTGCTGGTCGACTATCTGGCGGGCAAGAACCGGCTGTACAACCGGTCCCTGCACGGGCCCGGCGTCATCCGGGGCCTGGAGGTCGCCTGCGACCCCTGCGGCGGCGGGACGGTCACCGTCCGCCCCGGCCACGCCCTCGACTGCGCGGGCAACGACATCGTCGTCCCCTGCCCCGAACGCGTCGACGTCGCCGCCCTCGTGCGCGACCAGCGCGTCGCCGCCCTCGGCACCGACTGCGGCGAACCCTGCGAGAAGAACGGCCCCCGCCGCTACGGCCTGGTCATCCGGTACGAGGAACGCGCCGTCGACCCCGTCGCCCCCTACGCCACCGAGGAACCCTGCGCCACCCCCGGCTGTGTCCCCTCCCGGCTCCAGGAGAGCTTCCGCTTCCTGATCCGCGAAGGCGACCTGGGCGACCACGGGCACAACCCGGGCAGCACCCTGCTCGGCATCATCGGCGACCCGGCCAAGGCCGACCAGGTCCGCTCCCGCGACCGCCGGCTCGGCCTGCTGCTCGACCCCCTGCACACCACCGTGCTCGCCCCCGGCCGCCCCTTCCGCTTCGACGCCGCCGACGCCCAGCGCTACGCCACCAGCCTGGCCTGGCTCCGCGACAACGCCACGGGCACCGGCACCCCGCCGGGACCCGTCGCCCGAGCCATGACCGAACATGTCCGCGCGCTCGCGGCCGCCATCGCCCGGTACGACACCTACGACCCGGCCGGACAGACCCAACTCGCCCGGGACTACCCCGATCTCGCCACCCTCCCGGAAGCCCGGCAGCTCCTCGGCACCGCCTGTACCCGCCTCGCGGGCACCGACACCGACTCCGTCTGGCCCCAGCTCCTGCACCGCGCCCTCGCCCGCGCCGTCGTCACCGAGACCCCGGCCCGGCTCCTCGACGGCCAGGGCGACCGGGAGGCACCGCTGGAACTGCGGCTGCTCGCCCAGGGCACCCCCGTCAGCCACGCCCTGCGCGTCGAACTCCGCGCCGACCTCAACCTGATCCGCGACTGGCTGCTCGCCCGGCTGGAACGCACCACCGGCGTCACCGAGTGCGCCCTGCGCTCCGACATCACCACCATCGACGTCCCGCCGCCGCTGCCCGCGCCCCCGGCCGACAGCACCGAGACCGCCACCCTCGCCGAACTCCGCCATCTCGCCGAGGCCGCGGCCGGCCTCACCACCGCGCTGCGCCGCTTCATCACCACCGCGGCCTGCTCCGCCCTCAGCCCCCCGGCCACCGACTGCGACGACACCGACGTCCTGCTCGCCCAGGTCGAGTTCGAGGACTGCGATGTCGTCCGGGTCTGCTTCGCCACCCGCGAACAGGTGCTGCCCGGCGGCTCCTCGTACGGGGAGTGGCTGCCCAAGCTCTACCCGCTGCGGGAACTGGCCCAGCGGCTCTGCTGCGCCCCCGTACCGCCGTACCAGAAACCCGTCATCCCGGAGAAGGACCCCGTACCCCGCCCGTACACCGCGGGACTGCTCGACGACTGGCCGCGCACCGGGGACCTGGAGAAGATGCTCTCCCTGCTGCTCACCCCCGCGCCCGGCGAGACCCCGCCCAAGGCCCTCCACGAGCAGGTGTACACCACCCCGAGCGAGGTCTCCGACAGCATCCTGGAACTGGCCGCGCTGCGCACCCGCGTGGCCGACCTCAGCCACGCCCTGGAAGGGCTGCGGGCCCAGCTCGGCGACGCGCGGGACGCGGTCAGCCAGGTCCGCGGTGAACTGCCCGAACGGCTCGGTTCACGGCTGGAGGAGCTGGAGGAGGCGTCCACCGAACCCGCCGGGCCCGCCGAACCGGCCGACCCCCCGCCCGCGCCACCCGTCAAGCGCACCCGCTCCAGCAGGCCCCCGAAGAGCGGTGAGGGCTCGTGAGCGCACCCCTGCGACCCGCCTTCCACGAGGGGCAGGTCCTCTCCGCCGCCGATCTCTCCGCCACCGTCGCCTACGCCCGCGACAGCGCGGCCCGCCACGCCCGACTGCTCCACGCGTGGGGGATCGTCGAGGGGCTCGCCCTGACCACCGAGTCCCGCACCGACCCCACGACCAACGACCGTTACGCCGAGGTCAGCGTCGCACCGGGCTGCGCCGTCGACGGCAACGGCCGCGAGGTCCTCGTGGACACCCCGGCTATCCTGCGCGAGAGCGACTTCGAGGAGGTCAACGGCGCCGACCAGGCCACCGACGAGCCGTATCCCGTCTTCCTCACCGCCGCCGACCGCCGCCCCGACCCTCGTACGGCCACGGACTCCTGCGGCACTTCCGGCACTCCCGGTACCCGGGTGGAGGAGTCGTACCAGATCCTCTTCGGCCGGCTCGGCGACGAACGCCTCGTCGCCGACCAGCGCCCGCCCGACGTCGGCGCGCCCCTCACCGAACCCCCGGCCCGCTGGCTCATCCTCCTCGGCTACGTCCGCTGGAGCGAGGGCCGCTTCACCGGGGTGGAGACCCAGGCCCGGCAGGTCGGACCGCGCTACGCCGGAGTGCGGGCCGACACCGTCGCCGCGCGCTCGGGCACCCTGACCCTGCGTACCGGCCCGCTGCCCGAGGAGGGCGCTCCCGCGCTGGTCCTCACCGGCGGGGACCCACCCGGTCTGGTCTTCGGGCTCTACCAGGGCGGCGGCACCGTCGCCCCGCTGATGACGGTCGCCGCCAACGGCAACCTCTCCATCGCGGGCAGCTTCAGCGGCCGGATGTCGGTGGGCAGCACCCTCGTGGTCTCCGGCAGCGCCACCGACGGCATGCTGCTGCCGCTGCCCTCCGGCGTCACCCGGGAACAGATCGCGGACGGCCGGGTCGTCCTCCACACCCATCTCACCCCACGGGTGCCACCGCTGCCGAACCGGACCACGCTCGCCAGCCCGGTGGAGGCCACCGTCGACGCCGACCGCCGGGTCCGCTGCCGGATCCGTCTGCACGACACCAAGGCGAACACGGTCGTGGAGCGGACCGGGGCGGTGGACTTCCTGGTCCTGGCCACGGTCGCGGCGCCGAAGGGTGGTGCCTGACCATGTCCCGGTCCACCATGCGTGCCGTTGACACCGGCCCGGTGCCGAAGGGTGGGCGGTGCCTGACCATGTCCCGGTCCACCATGCGTGCCACCGACACCAGCCCCGTGCCGAAGGGCGGTGCCTGACCATGCCCCTGACCGCCGTCTACCACGCCGTCACCGGCCATGTGCTGGGCGCGCTCGCCCTCACCGGCGCAGACACCCCCACCGGGGTGGGCGCCGTCGTCGGCGACGCCCTGCCGCTGCGGGTACCGCTCGACAAGGACGACGCCCTCGTCACCCTGCCGCTGGCCGCCCGCGACCTCGCCGTCCTCGCCGCGGACGACGAACCCGCCGCGCTCGACCGGCCGCTGGACTTCGGCGTCGTCAAGGGCCCCGAAGCGGACGCCGTGCCCAAACCGACCCTGCTCAGGCTCGCCGACTGGAGCGACGGGATCACCCTGGGCACCACCGGTGTCACCATCAAGCTCCCGGTCGCCACCAACCGCGTCACCCAGGTCGTCGCCGTGGTCTCCGACGGCGAGGGCACCCATGTCCTCACCGGGTCGCTGGTGGCCCAGCAGACCGAGGTCACCCTGCCCCTCACCCTGACCAGCAACGCCGTCCACGGTGTCCTCGTCCTCGCCGCGGGCTGGGCGGGACGCCTCCAGCAGGAGACCGTGACGTGATCCCGCCCGATGCCCGGACCACCGGCGAGATCACCGTGCACCACTGCACGGTGACGGTGGTCCGGCGCGGCGGTTGGAGCTGGGGCCCGGAGCCCAAGGCCCTGGTCCAGCGGGTCGTCGACGCCCTGCCGGAGCTGCTGGAGGAGCACTTCGCACGGGTGCTGCACGGCGACGGCCCCGATGTGGAGATCACCGGACCGGTCACGCTGACGGTCCGCCCCGGCGGTTCCGGCGGCTACGAGACCCGGATCGACACCCTCCCCGATGACACCGGCGCGCCGTCCACCGACGACCCGGCCCAAGCCCCCGCGCCCCCCTTCGCCGACTCCCTCGCCGACTCCTTCGCCCTGACCTCCGCCCCCGCACCGCCGCCCACACCCACCGAGCTGCTCACCGAACTCGCCGCGCGCGGTGAACGCGACGCCGTCCTGGCCCTGCTGCCCCCCGACACACTGCGCACCCTGCTCGACGCCGTCCTCGGCACCGATCCCGTCGCCGCCGGGGCCCTGCTCGCGGCGCTCGCCCGCCCGCCGGACCCGGCCGCGTCTCCCGCGTCTCCCGCGTCTCCCACGCCCCCCGCTTCCCCCGCGTACACCCTTCTCACCCACGCCCTCCCGCCCGAACTGAGCGCCCGGCTGGCCGCCGCGCTCACCGACGAGGACCCCGCCGCCCTGGCCGCGCTGCTGACCACCTACATCACCCGGACCGACCCGCCCACCGTCACCGCCCTGGCCGACACCCTCACCGGCCCGGCCGCCACCGGCACCCCGGCTCGCGGCCCCGCCGTCTCCGTACCCCGGACCACCAGCACTCCCCGTACGGCCACCGGCCGACCAGAGGCGCTGGTCAGCGCCCCGCGCGCCACCGGAGAGACGGAGATCTGGTCCGCGCTGCCGTTCCTGCTCACCGGGCCGCTCGCGCGCATCGGCTACCTCGACGCCCTCGGCCCCACGCTGGCCGCCGCCGAGATCGCCGAGGACGCACCCCTGTTCGCGGCCGCCCTGGCCTACAAGGTGCTCGGCACCACCGCACGCGGCTGGCGGCGGGCCGAGCGCGACACAGCGGCCGCCGCCGCCTTCGCCGGACTCGACCCACCCGTGCCCGAGGACGGGCTCGTGACCCTGGCCCGACTCGCCCGGCCCGTGGTGCCCGTGCTCGACGCCGTCCTCGCGCTCGCGGTCGGCCGGGGCCATGACCCCGCCGAACCCCTGCTGCTCACCGGCGCCGGCGCCGATGACGGGCTGCTCCTCCTCGACGCCCAAGGCGTCTTCCCGCTCGCCTGGACCGACACCACACCGGCGCTGCTGCCGCACTGGCGCGCCTGCGGACGGCCCCCCGTCCTCATCCCCGACGGCCCGCTCCCCGCCCACTGCCTCCGCGAACTGGCCGCCGCCGGAGTCCCCTTCCTCACCGCCGTCCGGCCCCTGCGCGGCGACCCGGTGACCCGGCTGCCCGGCCGTACCCCGCTGTGGACCGGCACGGCGGCCCCCTGCGCCCCCCGCCTCGCCGCCACCCTCCCGGACCACACCACCCGCCTCACCGAACTCGTCCGCGCCCTGATCACCGAGCGCCGCGCGGTCCCTCTCGCCCCGGACCCCGCCCTGGAACGCACCGTCACCCTGGCCGCCACCCTGGCCCTGAGCACCCTCGCCTGGAACCTCTGGCGCCATCGCGAACCCACCGACCCCCTGCTCGCCCTCACCCGCCTCGCCGACCTCGACGCCACCGTCCGCACCACCCCCACCGAGGTCCGCGTCCGGGTCCCCCTCGGCCGCCGCCACGCCGACCTGCTCCGCGCCGGACTGCTCACGGACGTCCCCGACGTGCCCTGGCTGCACGGGCGGACCCTGACGTTCACGGGAGGCTGAGCACCATGTCCCCCTCGGCACACGCCGCTTCCGGCCTGGCGGTGGAGCATCTGAGGATCCGGCTCGCCCCGCTCCACCAGGCGCTGCGCGCCGCCGTCGGGCACCAGGCCGAGATCGCCGCCCGGCTCACCCGGCCCGACCTCACGCCGTACTGCGTCACCGACGAACAGGTCGACGTCCTGCTCGCCGAGGCGGACACCCTCGCCGACACCCTGACCCGGCCCGGGCCGCCCCCGCCGCCCGAACCCCCCGCCGAACGGGAACTGCGCCGCCGCGCCGCCGCCGCGGGCATCACCCTGCCCCTGGACGCCCTCGCCACCCGCTACGGCCTCACCCGCCACGACCAGGACGCCCTCCTCCTCGTCGCCGCCCCCGAACT
The DNA here is from genome assembly GCF_042800315.1 of Streptomyces sp. NPDC057638. Classification (NCBI taxonomy): domain Bacteria; kingdom Bacillati; phylum Actinomycetota; class Actinomycetes; order Kitasatosporales; family Streptomycetaceae; genus Streptomyces; species Streptomyces sp. NPDC057638. Next base: position 2,787 of record NZ_JBHVHF010000083.1, on the reverse strand, counting down.
CGACCGGGGCTACGAACGGATCTACGCCTACATCGTCGACAACCTCAACCGACGGCTGCCCAGCGTCGAACTCCTCCTCACCATCGGCGCCCCCCGCTCCGCCGAACGGCTCGCCCGCCGCCGCGCCCTCGGGCCCGCCGCACCCCTGCGCCGCTACGGACTGCTGCGCGCCCACGGCCACGCCCCGGTCGAACTCGCGCAGGAACTCGTCCTGGGCCCCGGGCTCCTCGGCCACCTCCTGGGCTGGGGCGGCGATGTGGGACTCCTCGGCCATGACCCCGGCGAGGTCGAGCCGCCCGGCCCCCCGGTGCTCTCCCCATCCCTCGCCGACGAACGGCTGCTGCGGCTCGGCCGCGCCCTCGCGGACGGTGACATCGACCTCGCCGGACTCTGGGGCACTCCGCCCGACGGGCAGCTCGACACCGTGCTCGCCCTGGCCCACGCGGCGGACCGCCCCCTGCGCCGGCTGACCCGGGACGCCGAGGACGACACCCGTACCGCCGCCGTACTCGGGGCGCTGCTGTGGATCCCCGCCGACGATCTGCGCGGCGAGGCCACGCGCCCCTTCGCGGAGACCGTCACCGAGGTGCTCTCCCGCACCCGGGTCCCCGTCTGTCTGACCGGGCTGACGCCGTGGCGTCCCCGGGAACTGCTCGCCGCCCGCGCCTACGCCGAACTCACCCTCCCCGCACCCGGCCTGAGCGACCGGCGCGCCATGTGGTCGGCCGCCCTCCCCGGCCTCGACGGTCCCCGCCTGGACGACCTCGCCACCCGCTACCGGATGAGCGGCGGCGAACTGCGGGCCGTGGCCTCCGTCGCGGGCGCCGGGGCACGGATCGCGGGCGACGGACGGCCCGACCCCGTCGCCGACCACGTCGAACCCGCCATCGCCACCGTCACCCGGGGCCGTGGCGGCAGTGCCGTCCAGGCCATCGCGCCCCGGCGCACCATCGAGGACCTGGTGCTCCCCGAGGCCCAGACCCACCAGATCCTGGAGGTCGCCTCCGCCTTCCGCGCCTGGCCCCGGATCGCCGAGAGCTGGGGGTTCGCCCGGCGCTCCGCCCATGGCGGCGTCAAGGCCCTGTTCACCGGTGAGCCGGGGACGGGCAAGACCCTCTCCGCGGAGATCGTGACCGGCATGCTCGGCCTGGAACTGCTCAAGGTCGACCTCGCCCAGGTCGTCTCCAAGTGGGTGGGGGAGACCGAGAAGAACATGGAGGTGGCCTTCCGGCAGGCCGAGGAGAGTCATGCCGTGCTCCTCTTCGACGAGGCCGACGCCCTCTTCGGCAAGCGCGGCGAGGTCAAGCACGGCACCGACCGCTACGCCAACCTGGAGGTCGGCTATCTCCTCCAGCGGCTGGAGGCCAGCGACGGGCTGGTGATCCTCACCAGCAATCTGAAGGACAACATCGACCCGGCCTTCACCCGCCGCTTCCACTTCGTGATCCACTTCCCGCGCCCGGCCGCGCCGGAGCGGCGCCGTCTGTGGCGGCTCGCCTTCCCCCCGGAGGCGCCCCTGGCCGCCGATGTCGACCTCGACGCCCTCGCCCGCCTCGATATGACCGGGGCGGGCATCACCGCCGCCGCCCGCACCGCGGCCCTCGCGGCGGCCGACGCCGACAGCACCGTGATCAGCATGCGCCACGCGGTACGCGGCGTCGCCCGCCAGTTCCAGCGCGAGGCCCGGCTGCTGAGGCCCGCCGAACTCGCCCAGTACGCCGATCTGCTCGCCGACAACGGAACTCCGAGGTGACCCCGATGCTCCCCGTCGACGTACCGCTCTCGTTCGCCCGGTGCCTGTTGCCCGGCTCCCCGGCGATGGCCCATGAGTGCGCCACCGCCACCACCGCCCAGAAGGGCCCCGTCACCGTGACGGCACCCGCGCCCGCGGGCGGGCGGCCCGTGGCGGCGCTTGACCCCCGGCTCATCGTCGCGCAGGACCAGACGGGGAACGCGTCGGTGGCGATGGCGGCGCGCCGCACCCCTCTGAACGCCCTGCCCCTGCTGAAGCCCCCGACACCGGAACGCCCCGCGTAGGGCCGGGGAAGGGCTCTGGCTACCCGTCGATCCGCAGCCTCCCGGCCACCTCGCGCCCCACCGGATACACCCGCTCGGACGGCAACAGCCGCTGGGCCTGGGCGGCATGCCCCGAGCGCACCAGGGCGGCGGCCTTGCGGGCCTGCGCGGTGACATCCGACAGGTCCACCAGCCACTCCTCGTTGAAGCGCTTGATCAGTTCGCGGCTGACGCCGACCTGGATGCTGTAGTGGTTGAGCGCCGCGCCCCGCAGGGAGCGCTCCGGGTCCCACTGCACATGGACGGGGGCCGTGGCCACCGCCGCCGGGTCGGAGGTGGTCAGGACCCCGGCGGCCAGCGCCTCCTCCCACCCCTCGCGGGTGATCCGGACCGCCAGTACCCGCTCCTGGCCCGACTTCTGAGCCCAGTTGCTGCGGTGCATCAACCAGAGGAAGGACGGCTTGATCCAGGTCATCCGGCCGAACGAGAAGGGCGGTACGAAGCGGTTGGCCCGCACGGACGGATCGGCGATGGCGGGCGCGTACGCCTGGTACATGACGATCGTCCGGGAGTCGTACTGAGCGCGTATCTGACGCTGTGGAACCATGTGCCGCACCCTGCCAGCCTGTGACGGCCCGAGGCGAACCGTTTTCTCCCTTACGGCGTGTTGCGGGAGCTTCCGCGCCCGGTCCCACCCCGTACCCGTACCCGTACCCGTACCGCGGCCGGTCCGCGCGGGGAGAGGTGCGCGCCGGGATCGTTCCCCCGTGA
>NZ_JBHVHF010000082.1:0-27070 GCF_042800315.1 Streptomyces sp. NPDC057638 | reverse complement strand
CCTCAACCGCGGGCCCCCCGGCGGCGCTCTCCTCACCCGCCGGGGCGGGCGAGGCCACCCGCAGCCACACCGCGTAGGCGACGACCCCGGTGGCCAGCCCCGTCCCCGCGCCGAAGCAGAGGGTCGGAATGATGTCCAGGGGTGAGCTCACCTCGCCGTGATAGGCGAGCCACCGTGCGAGCCGTAGCGCCGCGCCCACCACTAGGCACGCTCCGATCAGGGCGAACGCCCCTCGTCGCGTCCCGCGGCCGAGCACCGGCACAGACCCGGGCACGGCGACAGGCTTCCGCCGCAACGCGGGCCAGACGAACCACACCAGCACCACGAGCGCCGCCGCTGACGATCCGTACTGGGCGATCTGGTATCCACCGAACCCGCCCACCGTCTCGTTCAGCACGGGCACCAACCGCGTGCCCCAGCGGTCGGCGTGGGTGAAGGCGTCCCATACGACATGGGTCGCTGAGCCGATGACCGCCGAGAGATAGAACCGCAGCGCGAACACCGGTCCCATCCGCTCCGGCCGCCCCCGCAGCCAACCGTGAAGGCGTCCCCGGTAGCGGACCGGGGCCAGCGCCAGCGCGGGGTCGCGCACCAGTACCCAGAGCCCCACCAGCACCGCCGTCGTCACGGCGTCGACGGTGACCACCCCGAGCGGTCCATGGGTGAATGTCCCGAACTCCATGGCCCGTGGCACCACGCTCGCCGCGAAGTACGTCATGTCGGGCGCGAGCGAACCCATCACCAGTGCCGACGCGACCAGCGGCCCGCGAGCACCTCCCGTCCGGCGGAGCCCCGGCAGCACAGCGGCGGCATGACTGAGTGTGAATGGCATGCGTTGAAATCCCCCGCTGTCCCCTATGACCGTTGTCGATCAGCTACTGATCACTAGGGGCCAGTATGTGTGATAGATCTTGATCTCCCTTCTCCGCTCTTTCCAGGTGGCGAACTGGTGAAAACCGGGCACCGCCTGGTGTTCCGGCGCCGTCAGTTGACGTAGGGTCGCGTGAGTTACCACGGACATCGCACAGGGGCGCGGGCAGCCGCTTTCGGGGAGGGACACAGACGTATGGCAGCGCAATTCGGCCGTCGGCTGCGCAGGGGAGCCACCACCACGGCAGTGGCCGCGGCCGCCGTCGCCGCCCTCTCCGCCTCGCAGGCGCCCGGGATCACCCACGCCACCGCGAGTGGTGGCGACGGGCAGGGCCGGGAGGCCGCCGACGCCAGCGCGACCCAGGACACCACCGCGACCGGTAACTCGCCCTACCACACCGACCTTCCCCCGCTGAACACCCCTCATAAGCCCGACGCCCCGGCCACCTCCTCGACCGTTCCCCTGACCGGATCCGCGGAGGCCGGTATCCCGGCCACCGTCCTCGCCGCCTACAAGCAGGCGGAGTCGACCATCGCGACCTCCGACGCGGCCTGCCGGGTCTCATGGCAGCTGCTGGCCGCGATCGGCAAGGTCGAGTCGGGCCAGGCGCGCGGCGGCAAGGTCGACGCCAACGGCACCACCTTCTCGCCGATCCTCGGCCCGGTCCTCAACGGCGTCGGCTTCGCCAACATCAGCGATACCGACAACGGCGCCTATGACGGTGACACCACCCACGACCGCGCCGTCGGCCCGATGCAGTTCATCCCCTCCACCTGGGCGACCTGGGGCCAGGACGCCAACGGCGATGGCCTGAAGAACCCCAACAACATCTACGACGCCGCCCTCGCCGCCGGCCGCTATCTCTGCGCGGGCGAGCGCGACCTCACCAACCGGGCCGACCTCGACCGGGCCATCCTCAGCTACAACCAGTCCCGCGAGTACCTGAACACCGTCCTCTCCTGGTTCGAGTTCTACAAGCGCGGCACCCACGAGGTCCCCGACGGCTCCGGAGTGCTGCCCGGCTCCTCGACCCCGGACAGCAACAGCGGCGGCCTTCCCGGCGGGACCACGCCCACACCCCCGCAGACGCCTGGCACCACGCCCTCGCCGACGCCGCCGTCGACAGCCCCGACGAATCCGGCGAAGCCGAAGCCTCCGGTGACCACGCCCCCGACCACTCCGCTGCCCGCCAGCCGGATCGAGAACACGGGCCCCGGCTCGGTCACCGCCATGGCCGGACGCGACTTCGCCGAGCGGGTGAGCGTGCGGGTGGAGAACGCCAAGGGCGCTCCCGTCGCCCAGCAGGTCGTCCGTTTCACCCTGCTCGGCACGACCGACACCCGGTTCTCGGGCGACCGCACCAGCGTCCTCGTGGCCTCCGGTGCCGACGGCACGGCCACCGCCCCCACCCTGGAGGCCGGCGCCAAGACCGGCACCTTCCGGGTTCGGGCCACCCTGGTGGACCGCGACGCGCCGCCGGTGGATGTCCGCGCCCGCGTCACCACCCCCGCCGCCGACCGACTGGTACGCATCGACCAGAACAAGCTGATCGCCGCCCCAGACGAGAAGTTCGACGGCCGTCTCCGCTTCCAGGCCCTGTACCAGAACACCATCGCCGCCGATGTCGAGGTCACCGCCACCATGGTCAAGACCGGCGGTGGTGACCCGGTGGAGAACGACGAGGGGCCCTACTTCCAGGACGACGAGGGCAACCCCGTACGCACCCTCACCGGTCTGACCACCGACGAACTGGGCTTCGTGAGGCTTCCGTCGATCTATGCCGACGGGCAGACGGGCACCTTCCAGCTCCGCCTCGTCACCGAGGGCGGGGCCGTCGCGACCGTCGAGCTCACGGTGGTCCCCGAGTCCGAGCCGTCCTCGTCCGCGAGTCCCTCCTCGCCGAGCCCCTCCGCCTCGGCCACCGGCTGAGTCCTCTCACTCTCACCCCTTCTCCGCATCGCCCCCGTGTCGCTACTCGGCGCCGGGGGCGATGCCTTGTGGTTCTCATCTCGCGGCCCCCTTGCTACGGTGCCCTCACCTTTCAGCTGACGAGCCATCAGATCTCGGTGAGGCGAGCCTGCGGCCGCCAGACGCTCCGCGTCCAGGACGGGATCGCCCCGAGCTCAAGGAGGCCGAGCATGCGCGTCCTCGTCGCCGCCGCCATCGGGCTGGCCACAGCCTTCGCCCTCGTCCTCACCGTCACCGCGATCGGTGCCCCGCCGGGCGAGACCTCGCCCCGGCCCCTGCTGACCACCGTCCCCGGCCCCCAGAAGTAGGCGCCCGATGCGCCGCCGAGCCAGTCTTGTCCTCCTCTCACTCGCCGTCTTCTTCTGCGCCCTCTCCCCGCTGCTGCGCTGGTACGCCTTTCCCCGGCTGGCCAAGATTCCGCCAAGCCAGTACCAGGAGACCGTCCTGGAGGCCAAAGACGCCGTCCTCCTCGACTACGGCACTCTCCAGGCCAAACGGGTTCAGAAGGTCACCATCGTCCAGACGCTCAAGGGCAATGTGGAGGAGTCCGAGCGGATCGAGCGCGACGCGGGCCGTGACGTGGTGGTCTGGGACTCCCTCACCCATGTCCAGGGGCCCGACGGGAAAATGGTCTCCCAGATCCCCGAGCGCTATATCTTCGACGCCCACTCCCAGACTCCCGTCCATGCCGCCGGGGAGTCCGTCGACGGCGACCCCGTCCGCCGCGACGGCATCGAGTTCAAGTGGCCCTTCCTGACCGAGAAGCGGGACTATCGGTACTTCGACGCCCAGACCCGTACCTCGGCTCCCATCCATTACCGGGGCACCCAGGACTTCAGGGGCCTCGACGTCTACTACTTCGAGCAGACCATCCCATGGACCAAGGTCCGCTACCCGAAGAAGATGCCCATCCCCGGTATCGACGCCTCCACCCTGGAGCGGCAGACCGGCACCACGCGCTGGTACACCACCAAGAGGATGTTCTGGGTCGACCCCGTCACCGGAGCCCCCGTCAACGGTGAGGAGATCCACCGGGAGGAACTGCGCGGCGGCACCCTTCTCGGTGGCCGGGACCGCGTCACCGCCTTCTCGGGCCATGTGAAGATGCGCCCCGACTATGTGGAATCCATCGTTGACCAGGTCACATCCCAGCGCCGACTGGTGCTGATGCTCACCTCCTATCTGCCCTGGAGTTTCCTTCTCCTCGGTGGTGGCCTCCTGTTCCTCTCGCTCGCTCTGGAGGCCCGGGGTCGCTCCTGCGCTGGAGGACGGTCGCCCTCATGACACCCCTCCCTCGGCCACCCATCCACGGCCCATTCCCCTGACGGCCCCGTCAGCCACTCTCCTACCCGACGCGCCGAACCCGATGGCACCAACGGCGTGGAGAGGAGAAGAGGACACCGCGCCCACGGCACCCGGACACCCGCGACCCGGAGGTGCCCGCTATCCGCTCTGCCTCTCCCGTATCCGCGCGTCGCGTGCCTTCGTATGACGTGTCGGTATCGCCGTCCCGGGATCCTCCGGCCAGGGGTGCTTGGGATAGCGGCCCCGTAGCTCCGACCGGACGGACCGGTATCCCTCCTGCCAGAAGGAGGCCAGATCGGAGGTGACGGCGACAGGCCGCCCCGCCGGGGAGAGCAGATGCACCAGCAGGGGAACATCCGCGATCCGTGGTGTCTCGCCCCAGCCGAACAGCTCCTGGAGCTTCACCGCCAGCACCGGGTGGTCCCCGCCGTACTCGATCCGGACCCGAGAGCCGCTCGGAACCTCGATCCGCTCCGGCGCCAGCTCGTCGAGACGGCCCGCCTCGCCGCTCGCCCAGGGCAACAGCCGACGGAGCCCTTGCTCCGCTGGGATCCGCTCCAGATCGGTCCGCCGCCGCGCCCGGGACAGCTCCGGTTCCAGCCACTCGGCCACACGGTCGAGCAGGGCGGCGTCGGAGACATCCGGCCAGGGCGAGCCCAGGCGCCCGTGGAGAAACGCCAGCCGCTCCCGCAGTCGTCGTGCCTCCTGTGTCCAGCGGAGCAGTCCCAGCCCGTCGCTCCGCAGCCCATCGAGCAAGGCCGCGCGCACCCGCTCCGGGTCCGGTTTCCGGAGCGGGCGTGATGCCAGCTCCACCGCCCCCAGGCGCTCCACCTCCCGCGCCACGACATCGCCGCCGCTCCAGTGGACCTCCTCCGTCAGCGCCCCCCGATGGGCCGCCGCGATACGGGCGATGTCCTCGTCGACCACAGCGGCGAGCCGCACCCGCGCGGAGGCCGCCGAGGCGGGCCGGTCCGCGACCGCGATGGCCAACCAGGGAGCAGTCCGCAGCACCGACTCGGCCCTGACCTCGCCCCTGGTCCCCGACACCATCAAGAACGCACCATCCCCGCGTGATCTCGCCACACGCTCCGGGAAGGCCAGCGCGGTCACGAGCCCCGCGCCCCGCTCGTCACCCAGGGCGCCGCCGTCGCGCCCGACCTGCTCCAGCGCCGCGCCCGTGGCATCCGAGCTGTCTCCTTGGGCATCGCCCGACAGTGAGGACACCAGCCGTCTGACCTCGGCCCGCCAGCGTCCCCCGTAGCCATCGCCGCCGTTCCGCGCGCGGCGCCAGGCGGCGGTCAGATCGTCTCCGTACTCCCGGGGCGGTTCCTCACTGAGCAGGGCGACCACCTCCGCCGCCCGGCGCCCGCCCACCGAGGGCGTGGCATCGAGCAGCGCGCGGGCGAGCCGTGGATGCAGGCCGAGCCGGGCCAGCCGGTCCCCGCGATCGGTCGCCCTGCCCGCCGAGTCCACCGCGCCGATGGATTCCAGTACCGAGCGGGCGGCGGCCATGGCCCCCGAGGGAGGAGCGTCCAGCAGCGCCAGCCCCTCGGCCGTCGGATCGCCCCAGCACGCCACGCGCAGTGCGAACGACGTCAGGTCGGCCGTCGTGATCTCCGGCGCGGGATAGCGGGGACGCTGTCGCTCATCGGCGGCTGACCAGCACTGGTACACCACACCGGGAGCCTCACGCCCCGCCCTGCCCAGCCGCTGGGTCGCGGCGGCGGCCGAGACGGGAACCGTGACCAGTGAGCCCAGTCCGCGCGCATGGTCCATCCGGGGTTCCCGCGCCAGCCCCGAGTCCACGACGATCCGTACCCCGGGAACCGTCAGGCTCGACTCCGCCACGGACGTCGCCAGGACCACACGCCGCCCCTCAGTGCCGCCCCGCAACACGGCATCCTGCACGGACGCCGGTGCCCGCCCGTGCAACTGGAGCACCTCCGCGTCGAGGTCCGTGAGCATCCCCGCCACACGGGCGATCTCGCCGGTGCCGGGAAGGAAGCACAGGAGGTCCCCCTCGTCCCGCTCCAGTGCCCGGCGCACCGTCGCCGCGACATGACGGAGCAGCGCGGGGTCCACCCAGGTCCCGTGGGCGGGACTGATTCCCGCGGGCGGCGCCGCGCGGCGGGCCTCGACGGGGTGACCCTCACCGGTGGCCCGGACGACGGGGGCCGGACCCTCCTGGTCCTCCTGTGAGGTGAGCAGGCGTGCCCAGGCCTCCGCGTCACTCGTGGCCGAGGCCGCCACCAGTCGCAGCTCGGGCCGCAGGGCCGCCCGGACATCCACGAGGAAGGCGATCACGGTATCGGCGTCGAGATGGCGCTCGTGGCACTCATCGAGCAGGACGGCGTCCACGCCCGACAGCTCCGGGTCCCGCCGCAGCCGTTGCAGCAACACACCGGTCGTCACCACCTCGACCCGGGTCATCGGCCCCGCCCGGCGTTCACCGCGCACGGAGAAACCCACTGTCCCGCCGACTTCCTCCCCCAGCAGCCAGGCCATCCGCCGGGCCGCGGCCCGGGCCGCCATCCGCCGGGGCTCGGCGACCAGCACCCGCCGTCGAGCGCCCTCACCCACGAGCCCGGCCAGTACCAGCGGTATCAACGTCGTCTTTCCCGTGCCCGGCGGGGCGTGGAGCACCGCCGTGCCCCGCTCGTCGAGGGCGGCGAGCAGCTCGGGCACGACGTCGCGGATCGGAAGGCGCTCGAGTGCGTGGGTTCGGATCATGCGGTCAGTCTGCTCCGTCCCCGCCCATCGGTGCTCCGAGGTATCCACAGAGGCGGGCTCCCGTATGACTAATGGGACGGGGTGTGGATCGCCGGGTCGCCGGACCGGACGATCGATGGGACGATGCCCGCCCGCACGGGCGCATCCCTCTGTCCTCTCGGCCCGCGTGGTCGTGTCTCGCCCCGTGGGTCGCCACCTCGGCGACCGAGCGGCCAGGAGCGGATGGGCCGTGAGGTCATGCCGCCACCCATCCACAGCGCCTGAGCCGTGCCCCAACCCGGGAAAGAGCGATCAGCGAACCCGGGATCCATCGCCCACGCGGCCCCGCCGACCTCGTGGACGAGGCGACGGCACCTGGCCCCCAGGCCGGTCCGCTGTCAGCGGGTGGTTCGGGCCCGTCAGTCCCGGGCGCACACGAAGATCGCCGTCCCGGGGACCAGGCTTCCCCGCAGCGGCGACCAGCCGCCCCACTCCTGGCTGTTCCAGGCGGGCCACTCGGGCTCCACCAGGTCGATGAGCCGGAACCCGCTCGCGGCGACCTCCCGTACCCGGTCACCTATCGTCCGGTGGTGCTCCACATAGACGGCCCGCCCGTGCTCATCCTGCTCGACGTAGGGCGTACGGTCGAAATACGAGCCGGACACGCTCAGCCCCTCCGGCCCCGGCTCGTCGGGGAACGCCCAGCGGATGGGGTGGGTGACGGAGAAGACCCAGCGGCCGCCGGGGCGCAGCACCCTATGTACTTCGGAGAACACCGCGACCGGGTCCGCCACGAACGGGACCGCTCCGTACGCCGAGCAGGCGAGGTCGAATGAGCCGTCGCGGAAGGGCAGCGCCGTCGCGTCGGCCTCCACCAGAGTGACGCGTTCACCCGGAGGGAGGCTCTCGTCGATGCGCAGCGCGTGCTGAAGCTGGCGGTGGGAGAGGTCCAGGGCCACCGGCCTGGCTCCCTGCGCGGCGAGCCAGCGGGAGCACTGGGCGGCGCCCGCGCCGATCTCCAGGACGTCCTGTCCCTTCAGCGTCTCGGGCGGCCCCAGCAGAGCGGCGTCCGCCTCGTCGAGCCCCTCGGGACCCCAGACGAACCGGTCGTCGCCCAGGAAGGCGCCGTGCTCGACCTGGTACTCGTCCGCGTTCCGGTCCCACCAGCCGCGGCTGGCCCGGCGGCTCTCCGTGTCCCCCGCGTCACGGCGGGTCGCCTCGGGTTCGGGGCCCTCGATGTGCTGGATCATCATCACCGTCATTGTTGTTCGCGGCCGACGCGTCCACGCAGCCATCGTGGCCTCAGCAAACATGAGTTGCGCCGGTTATGGGAGGATCCGCCCCGGGTGTGCGCCTTCGCGCATTGACCGGGTCCGGCTGCCCCCGTATGCTACAAGTTGCGCTGCGGGCCTGCGTACCTCAGACCGAGCAGGCCGCGCTCGCATCTGTATGTATGTCCCCTCGGTTGACGGGGGTGCCTCCAGGAGGGGTGTGACGACCGGTGATCTTTCAAGATCTCCGCGAGTTCCTACTGGTAGGCGCTTCCATGGCTGTCCGGCTTCTTGCAGGCGCGATACGGGCTCACGGCGTAGCAGTACCTACGACTTCAATGTCCGTACCGGAGCCCTTTCCCACATGACGAGCAGCACCGAGACCACCGCCACTCCGCAGGTAGCGGTCAACGACATCGGTAACGAGGAAGCCTTCCTCGCCGCGATCGACGAGACGATCAAGTACTTCAACGACGGCGACATCGTCGACGGCGTCATCGTGAAGGTCGACCGGGACGAGGTCCTGCTCGACATCGGTTACAAGACCGAAGGTGTCATCCCGAGCCGTGAGCTCTCGATCAAGCACGACGTCGACCCCAACGAGGTCGTCAAGGTCGGCGACGAGATCGAAGCCCTCGTTCTCCAGAAGGAGGACAAGGAAGGCCGCCTGATCCTCTCGAAGAAGCGCGCCCAGTACGAGCGTGCCTGGGGCACCATCGAGAAGATCAAGGAAGAGGACGGCATCGTTACCGGTACCGTCATCGAGGTCGTCAAGGGTGGTCTCATCCTCGACATCGGCCTCCGCGGCTTCCTCCCGGCCTCCCTGGTCGAGATGCGCCGTGTTCGCGACCTCCAGCCCTACGTGGGCAAGGAGCTCGAGGCGAAGATCATCGAGCTGGACAAGAACCGCAACAACGTGGTCCTGTCCCGCCGTGCCTGGCTGGAGCAGACCCAGTCCGAGGTGCGCCAGACCTTCCTCACGACCCTCCAGAAGGGTCAGGTCCGCTCCGGCGTCGTGTCCTCGATCGTCAACTTCGGTGCCTTCGTGGACCTTGGTGGCGTCGACGGCCTGGTTCACGTCTCCGAGCTGTCCTGGAAGCACATCGACCACCCGTCCGAGGTTGTCGAGGTCGGCCAGGAAGTCACCGTCGAGGTCCTCGACGTCGACATGGACCGCGAGCGTGTCTCCCTGTCGCTGAAGGCGACCCAGGAAGACCCGTGGCAGCAGTTCGCCCGGACCCACCAGATCGGCCAGGTCGTCCCCGGCAAGGTCACCAAGCTGGTTCCGTTCGGTGCGTTCGTCCGCGTGGACGAGGGCATCGAGGGTCTGGTCCACATCTCCGAGCTGGCCGAGCGCCACGTGGAGATCCCGGAGCAGGTCGTCCAGGTCAACGACGAGATCTTCGTCAAGGTCATCGACATCGACCTGGAGCGTCGCCGCATCAGCCTCTCGCTGAAGCAGGCCAACGAGTCCTTCGGTGCCGACCCGGCGTCGGTCGAGTTCGACCCGACCCTGTACGGCATGGCCGCGTCCTACGACGACCAGGGCAACTACATCTACCCCGAGGGCTTCGACCCGGAGACCAACGACTGGCTGCCGGGCTTCGAGGCCCAGCGCGAGGCGTGGGAGACCCAGTACGCCGAGGCGCAGCAGCGCTTCGAGCAGCACCAGGCCCAGGTCATCAAGTCCCGCGAGGCCGACGAGGCCGCTGCTGCCGAGGGTGGCGCCGCCGCTCCGGCCGCCGCGCCCGCCAGCGGCTCCTACTCCTCGGAGTCGGACGACAACTCCGGCGCCCTGGCGTCGGACGAGGCGCTCGCCGCCCTGCGTGAGAAGCTGGCCGGTGGCCAGAGCTGACGCTCGGTAACAGCTGATCGCTAGCTGACAGGTAAGGCCCGCTCTCCTCGGAGAGCGGGCCTTACTCATGCCCTGGCGTTCCCAGGGGATTCCCCGTGAGTGTGTGAGGAGGGAATGCCGGTGCGTTACCTCGTGTTGTTCTGTCACGACACGAGGAGGAGCGGTAACCGTGCTTGATCCGCAGGGTTTGTACGAATGGGAGCCCAAGGGCCTCGCGGTCGTCGACATGGCGCTCGCGCAGGACTCGGCCGGCCTGGTCATGCTGTACCACTTCGACGGATACATCGACGCGGGGGAGACCGGCGACCAGATTGTCGCCAACCTGCTCGACTCGCTGCCCCACCAGGTCGTGGCCCGCTTCGACCACGACAAGCTCGTTGACTACCGCGCCCGGCGTCCGCTGCTGACCTTCCGGCGCGACCGCTGGACGTCCTATGAGACGCCGAGCATCGAGGTACGTCTGGTCCAGGACACCACCGGCGCACCCTTCCTGTTGCTCTCCGGACCCGAGCCGGACGTGGAGTGGGAGCGCTTCGCCATCGCCGTGCGCGAGATCGTGGAACGCCTCGGGGTGCGACTCTCCGTCAACTTCCACGGCATCCCCATGGGCGTGCCGCACACGCGCCCCGTCGGCCTCACGCCCCATGGCAACCGCACCGATCTGATGCCGGGGCATCGCAGCCCCTTCGACGAGGCGCAGGTTCCTGGGAGCGCGGAGTCACTGATCGAGTACCGCCTGATGGAGGCGGGGCATGACGTCCTGGGTGTCGCGGCCCACGTGCCGCACTATGTGGCGCGTTCCTCCTATCCGGACGCCGCCCTGACCGCGCTGGAGGCGATCACCGCCGCCACCGGCCTCGTACTGCCCGGAGTGGCGCATGCCCTGCGGACCGAGGCGCATCGGACGCAGAACGAGATCGAACGCCAGATCGGTGAGGGGAACGAGGAGCTGGTCGCACTCGTGCAGGGGCTTGAGCACCAGTACGACGCGGTGGCGGGGGCCGAGACCCGGGGCAGCCTTGTCGCCGAGGCGGTGGACCTGCCCTCCGCAGACGAGATCGGCCTGGAGTTCGAACGTTTTCTCGCCGAGCGGGAGGGCGACTCCTGAGTCACGGCCTGAAATCGTCACAGGGTAGTGGCCCGGACGGCCCCGGCGGCCGGTCCGGGCATTCTGACTCCCTGAGGGCCGCAGGGGCCCGCACAGGGGCGGAGGGCTAAGCTGCCGCCCATGTTGTCCGTAGGCCTGACCGGTGGTATCGGCGCCGGCAAGAGCGAAGTGTCCCGTCTGCTGCAGTCGTACGGCGCGGTGCTGATCGACTCGGACACGATCGCCCGTGAGGTCGTCGAGCCCGGCACGCGGGGGCTGGCGGCGGTCGTCGAGGCGTTCGGCCCGGAGATCCTGACCGCCGAGGGGACCCTGGACCGGCCCAGACTCGGATCCATCGTCTTCGGCGACGCCACGAAGCTGGCCGTCCTGAACGGGATCGTCCATCCCCTGGTCAGGGCGCGCTCCCAGGAACTGGCCCGGTCGGCGGGGCCGGGCGCCGTGGTGGTCCATGATGTGCCGCTGCTCACCGAGAATGGTCTGGCCCCCCTCTATGAACTGGTGATCGTGGTCGACGCCAGCCCCGAGACTCAACTGGACCGGCTGGTCCACCGTCGCGGTATGACCGAGTCCGAGGCGAGGGCGCGGATGGCGGCCCAGGCGACGCGTGAGCAGCGCCGGGCCATCGCGGATGTGGTCATCGACAACGACGGTCCTCTGGAGGCGTTGGAGCCTCGGGTGCGCGATGTCTGGGCGGAACTGGAGCGCCGCGCGGCCTCCCCCCGGCCAGCCGCCTGACCCTGGCGTGATGGTGGGGCCCTCCACGCCGCCTGAGGAGGCGCGTTCACCAGGAAGAGGCGCTGAAGGCGGCGTCAGGTATCCGTCAAGCAGGGACTCACGGAAGCTCATCGCCACTAGGGTCGGTGTGATGCAGATCGTCTTCGCGGCCTTCACCGTGGTGGGCGGAGTGGTGGCCGTGCTCGCTGGGGCATATGGCCTGCGCCAGACCCGGCGTATCGCGGCCAGGGGTCACGACGCCGTCGCTGTGGTGAAGCCCGTGCCACCTGGCGCTGAGAGACCGCTTCTGACGTATGAGACGCGTGAGGGGCGGGTGATGGAGATCCCGTCGCCGGTGACGCTGCCCCAGGGAAGCATCGTTTCGCTCCGCTATGACCCGGATGACCCCCGGGAGGTCGTGGTCGACGGACACCACAGGACAGGGATCGATATCGGGTTTACCGCTGGGGGATTGGCCCTGGCGGCCGTCGGGGTGACACTGATCGCGTGGGGGCTCTGATCCGGGTCCCTGGAATACCGTTCCTGCGGGCCGTGTTGGAAACGTGCGGTCAGGGAAGGATGGTGCCGTGCCCCAGAGTGACCCGGAGACGCATGTCATCGATTTCCGCGCGGCGGAGCATTTGCTCGCCGCGAGGGACCCACGTGGTGCCGTCAAGCTGTTGGATTCGGTGATCGCGGCTCACCCCGAGAACACGGCGGCGCGCTTGCTGCGGGCTCGCGCCTTCTTCGCGGCCGCGCAGCTACGCCCCGCGGAGCTTGAGTTCGAGCTGGTGCTGGAGCGTGAACCGGACAACGCCTTCGCCCACTTCGCACTCGCGCGTACCT
This sequence comes from Streptomyces sp. NPDC057638, assembly GCF_042800315.1. Taxonomy (NCBI): domain Bacteria; kingdom Bacillati; phylum Actinomycetota; class Actinomycetes; order Kitasatosporales; family Streptomycetaceae; genus Streptomyces; species Streptomyces sp. NPDC057638. The sequence goes on along the minus strand of NZ_JBHVHF010000082.1, from coordinate 14,423 downwards.
TCGAGCGCGCGGGCCGTCCGGAGCAAGCCAAACGCCACTTCCGGCTGGCGGCCGCGCTCGATCCGAAGCCGGAGTACCTCCGGGCGGCACGTTTCGACGACGGGGCGTAACCACTGGCGGCGGTTTCGGTGGGGGATGGACGCGCCGTACGGCTAGGGTCCACGCCGTCGGCGAGGGCTCGGATGGTGATCGTGCACCGGTTCGTACGGGGGGACATCGCGGCCCGGTTGGTAGTGGGGGCCCTGATGGATATGCCGTATGACCATGATCAGGTCAGTGAGCACCACGATCAGCAGCACTCCGCAGGCCGCCGCCCAGCCGGGACGTCCGACCAGTGCGAAGGCCGTCAGGCCGCCAGCAGCCCATAGAAGGCCCCACAGGCTCAGCCAGAACCGCATCCGCAGGGGACTGCGTGCGGTGATCGGCTCACTCCCCGTGCGCATCGTCGTTGCGCCTCCTCCCTTCCAGGATGCCTCGCACGCGGCCTGGCCGGGTGTGGTGCGGGGGCCCTGGAGCCGGTGGTGGAGGAAGAGGGGTTTCCCAGGGGAGTGCCGCGTAGGCCTTCGCCCATGTCGGACGGGCAGCCTCCGCTGACCAGAACGGTATGTGAGCCGGGCCTCGGCGGGCGGCGCGCCTCCAGGGCGCGCTTCTGACGGAAGACGGCACCTGGGTGTGGGCGAACCCCGTTGCGTAGTGAGGGGTCCCCGGTGCGGCCCGTGACCGCCGGGGCCTCGATAAGAGGGGTGGCCTTGTGGCCCCACTTCGCATACCGGGCATACGGTGGTGATGGGTATCCGGTTCTGGCCTAAAGGGGGTGCCCTGGTGGTCGAGATTCTCGTGACCGCGCTGGTAGCGGTCGTGTGCGCGCTCGTGGTGTACGCCGTGGCGGGCGCCAAGATCGTCAAGCAGTATGAGCGTGGGGTGGTCTTCCGTCTCGGCCGGCTGCATGGAGAGATCAGGGCGCCGGGCTTCACCATGATCGTCCCTGCGGTTGACCGGATGCGGAAGGTCAATATGCAGGTGGTGACCCTGCCGGTGCCGGCCCAGGAAGGCATCACCCGGGACAACGTCACCGTCCGGGTCGACGCGGTCGTGTACTTCCGGGTGATCGATCCGGCGAACGCGATCATCGAGGTTGAGGACTACCGGTTCGCGGTCTCGCAGATGGCCCAGACCTCGTTGCGATCGATCATCGGCAAGAGCGATCTGGATGATCTCCTCTCCAACCGGGAGCAACTCAACCAGGGGCTGGAGCTGATGATCGACAGCCCGGCGATGGGCTGGGGGGTCCAGATCGACCGAGTGGAGATCAAGGACGTGTCCCTGCCCGAGGCGATGAAGCGCTCGATGGCGCGACAGGCGGAGGCGGACCGGGAGCGGCGCGCCCGAGTGATCAACGCCGACGCCGAGTTGCAGGCGTCCAGGAAGCTGGCCGAGGCGGCCGGCGTGATGTCCCAGGAGCCCGCCGCCCTTCAGCTGCGGTTGCTCCAGACCGTAGTCGCCGTCGCGGCGGAGAGGAACTCGACGCTGGTGCTGCCCTTCCCGGTCGAACTGCTGCGGTTCCTTGAGCGGGCTCAGCAGCCTTCGGCGGCGCAGAAGAGTGTCGGCACTTTCGCGAGCGAGACCACCGAGACCACCGAGAGCGCCGACGCTGAGAGCGCTCCCCTGGATGAGCGGGGTCTCAGTGCTTCCACCGCCGAGGTGGGGGAGCCCTCGGAGGTGCCCGCCATCCCGAGCGGTCTCACCGGAGGCGCCTCGGCGTCGGGCGAGGTGGCGGAGGAGCGGCCCACGACGCTGCCGCCGGCTGCCTGACCGCACGGCGGCGGCCCGTCCGGGCGGGGGCGGTATTGGGCGCAGCCCTGCTGCACCGCGCTGACCTGTGATTTCTCCACTGCCACAGGGCATTGTCAGACCTCCCCCGTAGGGTCGGATACGAGCGGTCCGAAGGGCGGACCCGCCATGGCACGACGGGTGGGAGGTGAACCGTATGGCGTGGGAGCCGACGAGCCCGCCGCCCGGCCGCGCCGCGGTCTTCCTCCCCGCCGAGCTGCCGCGCGAAGGACGGATCGCCTTCTGGGAACCCGAAGGAGGCGTGCCGCCCGGAGCGACCGAGGAGATCACCGTCGTCGTGGTGGGCCCCGCGGGGGAGATCCGCCAGCGCACGGCCCCCGCCCACCGGATGACCGTCATCGAGGCCCTGCCCTTCCTTCTGGCCGCCCGGCGAAGCCCTGGCGCCCATGAGTCCCTGCGCTGCTGGGGCGCGGCGGCCGCCCACGCGCTTCATCTCGTCGCGCGGGGCAGACTGCTTCCCGGGCTGACGTCCAGCGAACATGACGCGTGGCGCGCCGGGCCGCTGGAGGCTCGTGACGTCGCTCAGATGCGAGCTATCGCGGCGGCGATGCCGTACGAGGCGTATGCCACGCCCTTGCCCGGACCTGGGCCAGCACGGCTGCCCGACCCCGGTGCCCTGGTCCGAGGCTTCGTCGACGCCGTGGCCGACTGCCTGCCCCGCACCCCCGCGGCGGAGTACGCCGCCGGGCGGCCCTTCGCCGCCATGGCGGCCCAGCACCTCCCCGGAGCGCGTGGCTGGGCCGCTGAGGCGGCCGCGGGCCAGGACGCGGGGGTGCGGGTGTCCCTGCGTCTGGACCTGTCCGCGTTCCATCTCTTCGATCCCGCGGATGATCCGGAGCCGACGGAGCCCGGGGCCGCGGCGATCGTCCAGGTGCACAGCCTCGCTGACCCCACGCTCGTCGTCGACGCGGCCCGCCTCTGGGCGGAGGAGGGAGCGCAGGGCTTCGGGCCGCGTGCCCGTATCGACACGGCGCTCGCGTTGCGCCGGGCCGCACGGGCGTGGGCGCCTCTCACCGGGCTCCTGGAGCGTGAGGTTCCCGATGTGCTGCCCCTCACCGAGACGGAGCTGTACGACCTGCTGGGCCCGGGTGCCGACGCGTTGGCGGCGGCCGGAGTGAGCGTCCACTGGCCGAGGGAAATGGTCCGTTCGCTCTCGGCCACCGCTGTCGTACGACCCGCCCCTGGCTCGGCCACGGACGGAACCCCGTTCTTCGACAGTGAGGAACTGCTCCGGTTCAGCTGGCAGCTGGCCCTGGGCGACGATCCGCTGACCGACCAGGAGATGGACACTCTGGCCGAGTCGTACCGCCCGATGGTCCGTCTGCGCGATCGGTGGGTGGTGGTCGATCCCGGACTCGTCCGCAAGGCGCGGAAGCGGGATCTCGGGCTGATGGGCCCCACCGACGCCCTGGCCGTGGCACTCACCGGAACGGCGGAGGTGGAGGGCGAGACGGTCCCCGTCGTTCCCGTCGGGAGGATGGCCGCGCTGCGCGACCTCCTGCACGCCCCCGTCGCGCTCCCGGGGGACCCGCCCGGCCTGCGCACCACACTCCGCGACTACCAGCGGCGCGGAGTGGCCTGGCTCGACCGGATGACCTCGCTCGGCCTGGGCGCCTGTCTCGCCGATGACATGGGGCTCGGGAAGACCGTCACGGTTATCGCGCTTCATCTGCGCCGTGCCCGGACGGCACCGACCCTGGTGGTCTGTCCGGCCTCGCTGCTCGGCAACTGGCAGCGCGAGGTGGCCCGGTTCGCCCCGGATGTACCGGTCCACCGGTTCCACGGTACGGAGCGGACCCTGCCGGAATCCGACGGCGGCTTCGTGCTGACCACGTACGGCACCCTGCGCACCAGTGTCGAGAGGCTGGCCGCGCACTCCTGGGGCATGGTCGTCGCCGACGAGGCACAACACGTCAAGAACCCGTACTCCGCGACGGCCAAGGCGCTACGTGCCGTCCCCACCCCCGCCCGGGTCGCGCTGACCGGCACTCCCGTCGAGAACAACCTCTCCGAACTCTGGGCCCTGCTGGACTGGACCACCCCTGGTCTGCTGGGGCCGCTCACGGCGTTCCGTTCACGCCATGCCCGAGCCGTGGAACTGGGTGAGGACGCGGAGGCGGCCGAACGGCTGTCCCGGCTGGTGCGGCCGTTCCTGCTGCGGCGTACCAAGAACGATCCTGGGATCGTGCCCGAACTGCCGCCCAAGACCGAGAGTGACCACCCCGTCGCCCTCACCCGGGAACAGGCATCGCTCTACGAAGCGGTGGTGCGGGAGGCCATGGCCGAGATCGGGGGCGCGGAAGGTATCGCGCGACGTGGCCTGGTGATGAAGCTGCTGACGGATCTGAAACAGATCTGCAACCACCCGGCGCAGTTCCTCAAGGAGACCGGCGGGCCGACCGCGGCCCTGACGGCGGACACGGGAGCACTGCTCCAGATCGCCACGGCGAAGCGATCGGCGGATCGGCGGATCGCGGGGCGCTCGGGCAAACTCGCCCTGCTCGACGAGTTGCTGGAGACCATCCTGGCGGAGGGCGGCTCCGCCCTGGTCTTCACGCAGTACGTCTCCATGGGCCGGTTGCTCTCCCGTCACCTCGGCGACCGGGCCATCCCCTCCCAGCTGCTGCACGGAGGGACGCCCGTGGCCGAGCGCCAGCGGATGGTGGACCGGTTCCAGTCCGGGGAGACACCCGTCTTCCTCCTCTCCCTCAAGGCCGCGGGCACAGGGCTCAACCTGACCCGGGCGGGCCATGTCATCCACTACGACCGCTGGTGGAACCCGGCCGTCGAGGACCAAGCCACCGACCGCGCCTACCGCATCGGACAGACACAGCCCGTCCAGGTCCACCGCTTCGTCACGGAGGGCACGGTGGAGGAGAAGATCGCCGACATGCTCACCGCCAAGAGGGCGCTGGCCGATGCCGTCCTCGGCTCCGGGGAGGCCGCACTCACCGAGCTCACCGACCGTGAACTGGCGGACCTCGTCTCGCTGAGGAGACAGCCGTGACCGAGAGGACACCGTCGGGTGCCCCGGCCCCGCGCGGCACCGACGACGGCGCCACCCCGTCAGGAAGCCTTCACGGCCCGGCGCCCGGCGCCGGACCCGCCCGGGACCGCCGGGCCCGGGACCGCCATGGCGCCGGTGTCGCCCGTGGCCGCCGCACCAGCTCCCCACAGACCCATGCCGACGATCGACGGCGGACCTTCCCCGCACTACCGACGCTGACCGGCGACGAGATCGCGAGAAGCTGGTGGGCCGAGGCGTGGGTACGGGCGCTGGAGGAGAGCGCGCTCGACCCGGCGCGGCTCGCCCGAGGCCGCGACTACGCGGGCACCGGGCGGGTCGACGCGATCACGGTCACCCCGGGCCGGGTCACGGCCTATGTGCACGGTGGCCGTCCCCGCCCGTACCGCACCGGGATCCGGCTGCGCACCCTCAGCGACGACGCGTGGAGCGCCTTGCTCACCGTGGCGGCGTCCCGCCCCGAGTACATCGCCGCCCTGCTCGACCGGGACGTTCCGCAGGCTCTCGCCGACGCCGCCGATCTGCTGCCGACCACGGGAGATCTCGTCCCGGACTGCACCTGCCCCGATGCCGGTCATCCGTGCAAGCACGCCGCGGCGCTCTGCTACCAGACCGCCCGGCTGCTGGACGGGGACCCGTTCCTGCTCTTCCTGCTCCGTGGCATGGGGGAGAGCGCCGTCCTGGGGGAGATCGCGCGGCGACACACCATCGGCTCGGCCGCCGCGTGTGCCGCCGGGGCCGGTGTGGCGGCGCTGCCCACGGTCTCCGCACAGACGGCGCTCACACGCCAGGTCGGCGCGCTGCCACCGCCCTTCCCGCCGCCGCGTGAGCCCGGACGGCCGCCGGTGTACCCGGCCGCGCCGGAAGCCCCCGATCCGTTGGCGCTGGATCTGCTGGCCAGTGAGGCCGTACTCCGGGCGCGTGCCCTGCTCACCACCGGCGAGGACCCGTTCGGGTCCCTCACCGTCTGGCAGGACGCGGTCCGTCTCGCCGCGGCCCATCCCGGCTCCGGCCTCACCGCGTCCACCCGTAGCCTCTACCGGGATCTGGCCGGGGCCACCGGGCGTACGCCCACGGAGCTGGCCCGTGCCGTAGCCGCCTGGCGGCAGGGAGGGCCGGCGGCCCTGGAGGTCCTGGAGGCCGCCTGGGACCCACCGGCGGGGCCCTTCGACCGTGCCCGTCCCGCGCTGACCGCCGCTGGATTCCCGCATTTCAAACCCTGGCGCAACCGACTGTCCGCCCCCACCCACCAGCTCCGCTTCGGCCGGGACGGCCTCTGGTACGGGTACGAGTCGGACGCCGGAGGAACGGAGTGGTGGCCACGGGGTGCTCCGCACACCGACCCGGTCCGGGCGGCCACCGTTCTGCGGGAGGGATGAACGGTACGCTGACCGGCACTGACAGGCCGCCTGAGGAGGTCCCGTGGATGCGGAACTAGTAGCGCTGGCGACGGCGGGGGCGAGCGCCGTGATCCAGCAGATGGTCACCGAGAGCTGGACGGCCGCGAAGGGCCGCGTGGCGCGGTTCCTGTCGCGCGAGGAGGAGGGTTCACCAGCCGTCGAGGCCGAACTGGAGGCGTCCCGTGAGGAACTGATCGCCGCTGACCAGGATCAGGACGAGGAGGCGAGGGCCGATATCCTCGCCACGTGGCGGCAGCGTATGCGGCAGACCCTCAGGTCGGATCCCGAGGCGGCCCGGGAACTCCGTGCGCTCCTGGAGGAACTGAGCCCGCCCGCCGCGGCGAGCCAGCCCTCCGTCACCGTGCACAACTCCGTCAGCGGCGGCTCACACGGCATGGTCATCCAGACGGGCCCCGTCGGCCGGATGGTCAACCGCGACCCCCAGACCTGAGGGCGTCCCCGGGCAGAGGGTGTCCTCCCGGAGCGGGTGGAGCCGGTCGCGTCCCTGGCCCTCGGAAGGTGTCGTGACCATCCCGTCTCCCCGACGTGAACCACCGCACGCGTTCCCCCGTGCCCTTCGGGGCGCGGGAGTTCGCTCCGTACCGGATCGCGCCAGACCCGCCCGCCGGGCGTGATGCCCGCTGGCGACACCTCCCGGGGCCCGTTGTCGGCCAGGGCCGTGGCACGCCTCGCTCGGGGTCCACGCCGGGTGCGGGCTCGCGACCGTGCCGGTGGCTTCGGCCAGCCACACGGGTGTCCGGGGTGGCTCTGGCGATGGTGGTGTGGCGGAGCGGCCACGGGTGTGACGTACCGACTCGTACAGATAACCGGAATTACCCGGCCCCGTACCCGAAGGAGTGAAAAACGGCGGAGATGTAACCCGAATGGCCTTGCGGCTCGTTGTACGGAGGTACGGGCGAATGCCCGTGAACTCCTTTCTAAGGCGGGGCGCTTTCATGCGGCAGTTGAGGCAGTTTCAGCGACAAGGGCTCGCGACCGTGATTCTCACGGGTGGCGCGTTGGCCCTGGTCCAGTCGGCGGCACACGCGGACGCGCAGGCGGACGGTGTGGCCGCGGGGTCCCCGGGGGTGGGGTCGGGTAACACGGTGCAGCTGCCGATCAGTGTTCCGATCAATGTGTGCGGCAACACCGTCAATGTCGTCGGTCTGCTCAACCCGGCCGCTGGTAACACCTGCGCGACCACCTCGCGTGGCGATGCGCACCAGCCCGGGGCGCCCGGCTCGCCGACCAACCCCGGCTCGGGCTCGTCGGGTGCGACGACCGGGTCTGGCGCCGTCGCCCAGGGCGCGGCCAAGAATTCTCCGGGTGTGATCTCCGGCAATGGGATTCAGCTTCCGGTCGACCTTCCCGTGAATGTCAGCGGCAACTCGGTGAATGTCGTGGGAATCGGCAACGCGGCCGTCGGTAACAAGTCGACCATCGGTCCAGAGGAGCCTTCCGGGCCCAAGCCGCCGACCCGTCCCAAGCCCGTGACACCTCCGGCTCCTCCCGCGCCGCCCAAGGCCGTCACCCCGCCGAAGCCGATCGCGCCGCCGGAGACGCCCGCCGCGCCGTCCGACCGGTCCGGGCCGGGCGAGGCCCTGGCCCGCACGGGAGCGGGTCCCGTGGGGTACGCGGCGCCCGCGAGCGCCGCTCTGCTGCTCGGTGGCATCGTGCTCGCTCGTCGGGCACACCGCCGTACCCAGGAGGGTATGGAGTCCTGACCGTTCGCAGGGGTGTGGCCTGACGCGCACACCTGTGTGTCCGGGTGTGGCGGCGCCCGGTGGTCTGTCAGTCGGGGCGGTGGTTCCCAGGGTCAGCGGACCCCGGGAGCCGCCGCCCCGATGAATTCCGAGAGAGTCTCCCGGGCCTGCTCCGAGCGGCGTGAGCGGTCCTCTTCATCGGGTGCCTCATGCATACAGTTGGTCACCTCGAACGCCGCCGTCGCCAGCTCCAGCGCTTCTCTGTCATCACAGACCAGCTGGACCCGTATCAGTGCCTGGTGGGCGCTGGACCGCAGCCGGTACGAGTCGATCCGGGCGCCCTCCGCGACCGTACTTCCCGGCGCCTCGCGCGCCCTGTGCCAGCGGTCGTTCTGGCCGCGCCGGAAGTCGACAAGCGCGCTCGCGAACGCGCTGTACGCGGAGATCCGTTCCTGGCGTAGCTGTTCGGCGCGGTTGAGCGCGGCTTCGCGTTCGGTCGTGCGGCGCTGGAAGAGATGAGTGATCACGGAGCCGAGCAGCGTGCCGATGACCGCGATGGCGGCTGTCTCCATAGTGCGTATGTCCCAATGGGTCGGAGGGGTGAACCGTGGCCTGACCGGTGTCAGGTCAGCGGTGACCGGACGAGCAGAAGTGAAGCGGATGGAAGTGAACGATGAGGAGTGGGTGCCCGCGTGTGAATCTTCTCTGAACCATCTCCTGGGCGGATATCGGGAGATTTCCGCACGTTGGGCGGGTGTGACCCTCCATGAGGCGACCTCTGGGGCGCGTTGTCCCCGTAGGCCCCTCCGCCGGGCGGACCGGGGCGGCCCCATGCCCTGCGGGTTCGCCCCGTTTCCTTCCCGTCGGCCCCTGTCCGCACGTCATGCGGCGGGGTTTCCGCGGTGGGGGTGCACGGCGTGGAGGGTTTGCGACCCCGCGCTTCTCGGACTGATCCCTTCTCGGTACCGTGCCGTCCTCAACGATCCGCATGGGTGGTGTTCTCACACTGAACGCCGTTGCGTGGCAAGGGAGTTGGAGGGTCCGTGGGGTTCATGGGATGGGGATGGTCGGGGAGGACCCGGCGTCAGGGGCGCGCGGGTGGCGCGATGGCCCTGGCCGGTTGTCTGGCCGCGCTGTCGACCGTACCGTCCGCCGCGGGTGCCGTGTCCGGTGAGGACGACACGCTCGGCGGTGGAGTCGCCGGCCGGGTCCTGGCCCACGGGCTCGCGAAGGAGAAGCTGAAACTCAAGGCCAAGGGCCGTACCGACGTGATCGTCAGCACCGTGACCATTGAGCCCGGTGGTTCCACGGGCTGGCACTACCACGTCGGGCAGCTGCTCGCGGTGGTCACCTCGGGGACGCTCACCCGGACGCTCCAGGACTGTTCGGTGGAGGTGTCACCGGCGGGCTCCGCCTTCATCGAACACGCGGGTGCGGGACACCGGCACGTCGGACGCAATCTGGGCACCGAGCCGGTCGTGCTCTATCTGACCTATCTGCTGCCGCAGGGCAGTCCGCTGGCGGTGGATGTGGAGGCGCCGCCCTGCGCGGACCTCCCGAGTGAGTGAATCGTTCTGCCACACCTCGCCCGCACCGCTGGCGAGTGGCCGCCAACGCCGGGACCGGGCTCCTGGACGATGATGGACCGGTGAGAGTCGAAGCGATCACCTGGGAGCGCCTGACCGAGGCCCTGGCCGACGTGGTCTCCGGGACCGTGGCCGCCGACGGGGGCGCCTGGGTGCGCGTCGGGGTGGACGGGGCTCCCGCGGCACAGGGTGGCGAGCTCGCCGAGAGGGTCGGTCAGGCCCTGCGAATCCGCGGCCGGACCTCTCTCGTGGTCGGCACCTCGGGTTTTCTCCGTCCCGCCTCGCTGAGATACGAGTTCGGACGGCATGACCCGGAGGCGTACTACAGCGGCTGGTTCGACACCGGCGCCCTGTGGCGGGAGGTGTTCGGCCCGCTGGAGGCGGGTGGCAGCGGGAGGGTACTGCCCGACCTCTGGGACCCGGCGGCGGACCGGGCCACACGCAGCCCACGGGTGGCATTGCCGGCCGGGGGAGTGCTGTTGCTGCATGGACCGTTCCTGCTGGGGCACTGGTTTCCGTTCGATCTGACCGTCCATCTGAGGTTGTCCTCCGGGGCGCTCCGCAGACGCGTGGACCGGAGCGAGCACTGGACGCTGCCGGCCTTCGAGCGATACGAGAGGGAGGTCCGGCCGGTGGAGGCGGCGGATGTGGTGGTGCGCGCCGATGACCCGCGTCATCCGGCGTGGGGTGGCATCGGCCCGGGCTGACCGGGCAGCGCGGGACGGCCACCGACGCGGGTGACCGCGAGGGCGCCCGCCGTACAGCCCGCCGTCGAGGCGGTGAGCGGGTCCGCGCCGGCCAGCCTGGCGGCGAGGAACGCTCCGGTGAAGGCGTCGCCCGCGCCCGTGGAGTCCACGGCGTCGACGGACGGCGCCGGAACCGACCCGGTGAGCGAGCCCGACTCCGCCACCAGCACACCCTGGGCGCCCAGGGTGACCACGGTGAGGGGGAATCGGCGGCTCAGGGCGACGGCCGCGTCGCCCGGGTCGGACCGACCGGTCAGCAGACGGGCCTCGTGGGCGTTGGGTACGAGGACGTCCACGCCATCGAGTATCGAGAACAGGGTGTTCACACCGAGTACCTGGAGGAAACCGGTGGACGCCGGGTCCACGCTGACCGTGGTGCCCCGGGCGTGGGCCGCGGTCAGGGCGAGCCGGGCCAGTCGGCGGCCGCTCGCGGCGAAGAGGGGGTAGCCGGAGAGATGGAGATGGGCGACACCGTCCAGAAGGGAGGGTGTCCAGTCGTCCGGGGAGAGGCGGGGGGCGGCGCCGCTGTCGGTGAGGAAGGTGCGCTCGGCGGTGGAGTCGACCAGGGCGATGACGGTGGCCGTGGCAGCCGTGTCATCGGGAACCAGCAGGGGGCGCACCTCGGATGCCCGCAGCTGATCGCCGTGCCATCTGAGGTCGGCGCGACCGACCCGGGCGAGTAACCGGACGTCATGACAGCCACGCTGGGCGGCCCAGCAGGCGACGTTGGCTCCGGCGCCACCGGGGAGCAGGCGGATCCGGGCGGCGGTGTCGGTGCCATGGGCCAGCGGGGTGGAGTACCGGGCCACCACGTCGGTGGCGACATCGCCGATGACGAGCAGGGCGCCCTTGTTCATCGGCGGTGGCCGGTGTCGGGGGCGGCGTCGGTGGCGGGTACGGGTGCCGCGATCGGGCCGTGGCCCGCCGAGGGCGGATGCGGGCACGGCACGCGGGGGTTCACAGGGCGGTCGCGATCTGGGCGGCCAGGGTCACATTGCCGTAGACCGCGGCCAGGTTGGCCTCCAGCGAGGCGCCACCTGTCCGCCGGGTGAGGAAGTCCAGGAGGAAAGGGGTGATCGCCTGGCCGGTGATGCCCTGTGCCGCGCAGGCGTCGAGGGCCTCGCGGAGGACGCGGTCGTGGAGGTCGGGGTCGAGCTGTCGCGCCTCGGGAACCGGGTTCGCGACGATCAGCGCGGAGGAGGGTGGACCGAGTTCCTCACGGGCCCGGATCACCTCGGCGACCTCACGTGGCGAGGTGACCGTCCAGTCGAGGGGTTCGCCGGACGAGGTGAGGTAGAAGCCGGGGAAGTGGTCGGTGCGATAGCCGAGGACGCCCACCCCGAGGGTCTCCAGGCGCTGGAGGGTGGCCGGGACGTCGAGGATGGACTTCACTCCCGCGCAGACGACGGTGATCGCGGTCTGGGCCAGGACCCGCAGATCGGCGGACTCGTCCTGGGAGTGGGCCCACGCGCGGTGTACCCCGCCGAGCCCGCCGGTCGCGAAGAGGCGGATACCCGAGCGGGCCGCCAGGAAAGCGGTGGCCGAGACCGTGGTGGCGCCGCTGGCGCGAGTGGCGAGGGCGGGGGCGAGATCCCGGCTGCCGAGCTTGCGTACGGAGGTGTCCTCGGCGACGCGCTCCAGCGCCGGGCCGTCCAGGCCGATACGGACGCGGCCGTCGAGGACGGCGATGGTCGCGGGGGTGGCGCCCCTGGACCGTACGCGCTGCTCCAGTTCAAGGGCGACGGTCAGGTTCCGGGGACGGGGAAGGCCCTGGGCGATGATGGTCGATTCCAGGGCCACGACGGGGCGGCGCTCGGCGAGGGCGTCGCGGACTTCCTCGGTGACTTCGGTGAGCGGCATGTCCCATCCCTGGCACGGGGAGGACCCGGTCAAACCCGTGTCCGGCGGGGTGTGGTGGATGGGGAGAGGGCGACGACGGGACGGCGGGGTGTGCGGCGCCGGTCGTTCGGGTGGGGAGCCCTCGCCCCGGCCGGGTGGGACCCGGCGGGTGGCCCCGCCGGGTCGTGGCCGCGTCAGGCGGTCGCGCGCCGGATCGTCAGCGCCGCCAGCGGCAGCAGCAGGAGCGCGCTGAGGAGGTTGAGCCAGGCATAGCCCGCTTGGGCGACGATCACGCCCGCGAGGATGCCGCCGACGCCCGCGCAGGTGTTCATCGACAGGTCGGACAGGCCCTGGACGGCGGCGCGGACGGGCTGGGGAACCGACTCGGTGAGCAGCGTCGAGCCCGCGACCAGCCCTGCCGACCAGCCGAGTCCCAGCAGGACCAGACCGATGGCGACCCCGGTGTGGCTCGACCCCGCTGTTCCGGCGACCAGAGCGGCGGCGGAGAGCAGCCCGACGGCGACCCCGATCACGGAGAGCCGGCCGATACGGTCCACGAGCCAGCCCATGACGGGGGAGAAGGCGTACATGCCCGCGATATGGCCGCTGATCACCAGCCCGATCAGCTCGATGTCCGCACCGTGGTGGCTGAGGGCGACGGGGGTCATCGACATGATCGCCACCATGGTGGTGTGCGACACGGCGATGGCCACCAGTGCCAGCCGCGCCATCGGCGACGCCCGCACGGCCCGTAGCCCCGCCCGCAGGGAGCGGCCCTCGGGGGTGTGGTCGCTGGTGGCGAGGGCCCGTGCGGTGATCAGGGGGTCGGGCCGCAGCAGTAGCTGCACCACGATGGCCGAGAGGAGGAAGACTCCGGCCGCCCAGACGAACGGCCCGGCCTCGGTGGGGATGCCGAGACCGGAGACGCTGTCCCCCGCGGGGGCGGCGATGTTGGGTCCGAGGACGGCACCGATGGTGGTCGCCCAGACCACGTTGGAGATGGCCCGGCCGCGGCGGGCGGGCTCGGCGAGGTCGGCGGCGGCGAAGCGGGCCTGGAGGTTCGCCGAGGAGCCGGCGCCGAAGGCCGCCATACCGAGCAGCAGCAGCGGAAAGCTGTCGGCGATGGCACCGAGCACGACGATCCCCGCGCCGACCGCCCCGATCAGATAGGCCAGCACCAGCCCCGGGCGTCGGCCGCGTGAGGTCATCAGCGCGGCGAGGGGCATGGAGAGCAGAGCCGTACCCGCGACCATCGCCGTGGGGGCCAGTCCTGACAGTGCCTCCGTGCCGCTGATCCGCTCCGCGAGGACGGCGGCGAGCGCGATGCCGATCGCCACGCCGAGGCCCCCGAGGATCTGGCTCGCGATGAGAACGGCGTTGATCCGCCGCCGCAGCGCGGGCAGTTCCCCGGCGCCGACCGGACCGGCGCCGACCGGACCGGCGCCGACCGGACCGGCCGCGGCGGGCGGCGCGGAACCCGACCCGGCGCCGTTGGAGGGGGCGTCGGCGGGAGTACCGGCGGGAGTATCGGTGCGGGAGGAGTCGTCGGATATATCAGGTACGTCGGGGCTGATGCTCACGGGCGCAGTGTGCCAGTTCGTACGGGAGTACGAGAACGGGTTTGGGGCCGGAGACCGATTGGGCCGCCGGGGAGCCGGGCGGGATCAGAAGAGCGGCGGTGGCAGGACTCCCTCCAGGGCGAGCAGGGTGCGCTTGGTCTCCAGGCCGCCGCTGAAGCCGCCGAGGCCGCCGTCCGTCGCCACCACCCGGTGGCACGCCACCACCACCGGCAAGGGGTTCGCGCCCATCGCCGCCCCCACGGCCTGCGCGGCGCCGGGCTGGCCGACCCGGGCGGCCAGGTCCCCGTACCCGACGACGGTGCCGTAGGGCACGCCGGTGGCCAGTTCCTCAAGGACCGCGCGGTTGAAGCCGCCGGTGAGCGCCCAGTCCAGCGGGAGGGAGAACACCCGCAGTTCCCCCGCGAAGTATCTCTCCAGCTGGCGTATGGGCTCGGCGAGCGGGCCCGTGGCATCGGCGACCGGCTCCGCGCCCAGACGGCCGCTGAGCTGGCGCAGCGCCGTGTCCTGGACCGTCCGGTCGGCGTGGAAGGCCACATTGACCAGGCCCTTGTCGGTGGCGGCGAGCAGGAGCGGGCCGATCTCCGTCGCCAGGACGGTCCACGCGAAACGCTTCATGCCACCACGGTAGGACCCGCCACTGACAGTCGGCCGCCGGGAGGCTCGGCGGTGACCGGATGGCGGGCGGCTTCGCGG
>NZ_JBHVHF010000081.1:0-27327 GCF_042800315.1 Streptomyces sp. NPDC057638 | reverse complement strand
GCCTGGTCGCGGGAGACCGCGCCCCGGCGCGCGGGTGGCACGTCCGGCGCGGACCGGGCCGGGCGCGCCGTCCGGCCGGGCGTCGGCACCCCGTCCGGGCGCGCGGTCCGCAACGTGCGCGCCTGGGCCGAACGCTCGGCGTGCGCGGCGGCCAGGGCCCGCGCGCGGGCCGCGTCGCCGCGCGCCACCATGTCGAGGATCGCCGCGTGCTCGGCCCAGCACTCCAGCGGCCGGGCCGGGCTCTCCCCCACATACATCCACGCGATCTTCTGCCGGGACCGGGCGAGCAGCGCGATCAGCTCCGGGCTGCCGGACGCGCGCGCCAGGGTCTCGTGGAACCAGCTCCCCAGGGCGCGCAGTTCGTCGAGATGGCCATGCCGGGCGCGGTCCTGCCCCAGCTTCACCAGCCCGCGCAACACCTTGAGATGCGCGTCGGTCCTGCGGCGGGCGGCCCGCTCCACCGCGAGCGGCTCCAGCAGCGTCCACACTTCCAGCAGATCGGCCGCCTCGTGTTCGGTGGGCTCGGCGACACAGGCGCCCGCGTGGCGCCGGGCCACGATGAAGCCCTCGGACTCCAGCGTCCGCAGCGCCTCGCGCACGGGTACCCGCGAGACCCCGTACCTCCGGGCGAGCTGCTCCTCGGCGAGCCGCTCCCCGGGCCGGAACACCCTGGAGACGATGTCCTCGCGGATCGCCGTGCAGACCGAGTGCGGGGGAATACGCATGCCGAACCTCCGCCACATTCGCTGTAATCCGCGTAAACCGCGGCCGATTGGCCTCTCCCGGTCGACTCTATGCCAGCGGACGGCTTTTTCCGACGGCCCATCGCATTCCAGGGATCCCTTTTGGCCAGCCCCTTACGAAGGACTTACCCGGCGCTTCCCTCCACCCCGGGCCGGATCTCCTCGCGCCGAAACGGCAGCACGCGGGACACGACCGCGCCCCGACACCTCCGGCGGCTCGCGGAAGGTGTCGGGGCGCGGTGGTCGCGGTCTCCCGGCGGGCCCGGCCCACCGACAGAGGTAGAGACCAATGACTGAACGGCCGATGGCCGGACGGGAAGACAGCCGGACGGGAAGACGACGGGGCGGGAGGACGGCCGGGCGGTCAGGCGGTCGCGCGGCACGACGATCGGGCGGCGCGACAGCCGGGCACAACAAACCCCATCGACAGCACCGGAACGCCGGAACGCCGAACCGTCCAGGGCCAGCGGAACCACCCCACGGCCGACCCGCCCGCACCGAGGCTCAGCGGGTCAGCCCGTCGGACGAGGGGCCGACGGGGGGCGGATGAGGATCAGATACCGACGCCGTGGGCCCGCAGATACGCCACGGGGTCCACATCCGACCCGTACTCGGCACTGGAACGGGCCTCGAAGTGGAGGTGGGGACCGGTCGAGTTGCCGGTGGAGCCCGCGAAGCCGATGCGGTCGCCCGCGGCCACGGTCTGGCCGACACTGACGGTGGTCGCCGCCAGATGGCCGTACTGGGTGTAGGAGCCATCGCTCATCCGCAGGACGACATTGACCCCGTACGCGCCGCCCCAGCCCGCCTCGACGACGGTGCCCGCCCCGACCGCCATCACGGAGGCACCGTGGGCGGCGTGGAAGTCGATACCGGAGTGGCTGCCGGAGGACCAGCGGGCGCCCCCGGTGCGATAGGCGGTGGAGACATACGAGTCGGCCACGGGCATCCGGTAGGCGAGCCGCTTGCGCTCGGCCTCACGCGCGGCACGCTCACGGGCCTCACGGATCTCCTGGGCGCGCTCCTCGGCCTGGCGGCGGGCCTCCTCCGCGCGGGCGGCGGCCTCGGCGGCCTCCTGGCGCTGCGCGGCGGCCTGGTCGGCGACCTGGTCCGCGACGGTCTGGGAAGCGAGGATCTCCTCGGTCATCACGTCCTCGGTGATGATCCGGGTGGTGCCGGTGTCCTCCATGCTCGGCCCGTCGGAGCCGGTGGCGAAGGCCGGAGTGGCCAGGGAGGAGACAACACCGGTGGTGGCCAGGGTGGCGACACCGGCGACATGGGCGCTGGTGCGCGAGACGCGGCCGGGGGCACGGTGTTTCCCGGTGGGGCGGGCGAACGCCATGGAACGGATGTTCCTTTCCTTCCGTCTCGCCTACCGGGTTAGCTGACGGGTTCGGAGCGGGAGGTCTCCTACGGACCCCCTCCGCATGGGCGAAGGCGGCCGATTCACCCCAGGGGACTGTGGGTCCCCGGCTCCCCAGGCTCACGCCCGACGGGGACTCGGCGATGGCTGTCCGTTGCCACGAGTGTGGCGACTGACGGGCGAACAGCCGGACCGACGCTAAGGGCGCGGAGTTTCGATCACCAAACAGACAGCCGTTTTTGTTGCCCATGCCACAGGGCAGAAGACCCGCTACCGGATAACTCACCATCAAAAACGGACAAACGCTCATCAAAATGGGGAACCCCGACGTCGAACGAGGTCGGGGTTCCCCACTGACCCGGGATCAGCCGGTGACGACGGTCACCTCGCCGATGCCCAGCGCCCGTACCGGCTCCGCGATCTGCGACGCGTCGCCGACCAGCACGGTCACCAGCCGGTCCACCGGGAAGGCGCTGACGGTCGCCGCCGTCGCCTCCACGGTCCCCGCCTCGGCGAGCATCCGGTAGAGCGTCGCCTGGTAGTCGTCCGGCAGATTCTGCTCGACCTGGTCGGCCAGGGTGGCCGCGACCGCCGCCGCCGTCTCGTACTTCAGCGGCGCCACGCCCACCAGGTTCTGCACGGCGACATCGCGCTCCGCGTCGGTCAGCCCCTCGGCGGCCAGCGTGCGCAGCACCGTCCAGAGGTCCTCCAGCGCGGGACCGGTGTTCGGCGTGTCCACCGAGCCGCTGATGCCGAGGAGCGCGATGCCGTCCCCGTCCGGCCCGGAGAGCAGCGAGTGGCCGAAGGCGCGGACACCGTAGGTGTAGCCCTTCTCCTCCCGCAGCACCCGGTCGAGGCGGGAGGTCAGGGTGCCGCCCAGGCAGTAGGTGCCGAGCACCTGCGCCGCCCAGACCCGGTCGTGCCGGTCGGCGCCGACCCGGCCGATGAGGATGGCGGTCTGCACCGCGCCGGGCCGGTCCACGATGACGACCCGGCCGGTGTCGTCCGAGGAGACCGCGGTGGCGGTGGAACGCTCGGCGGTGTCACCGGTCCAGTCCCCGAGGGTCTCGGCGAGCACGGCGTCGAGGTCGACCCCGGTCAGATCGCCGACGATGACCGCGGTCGCGGTGGCGGGCCGGACATGGGTCTCGAAGAAGGCGCGGACGGCGGCGGAGTCGATCCTGGAGACCGTCTCCTCCGTGCCCTGACGGGGGCGGGAGATCCTCAGAGTGGCCGGGAACAGCTCCTTGTAGAGCTCCTTGGCGCCGCGCCGGGACGGGTTGGCCATCTCGTGCGGGATCTCGTCGAGCCGGTTGCGCACCAGCCGCTCGATCTCGCCGTCGAGGAAGGCGGGCGCCCGCAGCGCCTCGGCGACCAGTCCGAGCGCCTTGGGCAGCCGGGAGACGGGGACCTCGAGCGAGACCCGGACGCCGGGGTGGTCGGCGTGCGCCTCCAGGGTGGCGCCGCAGCGCTCCAGCTCGGCGGCGAACTCCTCGGCCGACCGCTTGTCGGTCCCCTCGGAGAGGGCGCGCGCCATGATGGTCGCGATGCCGTCGAGCCCCTCGGGCTCGGCGTTCAGCGGGGCGTCGAGGATCAGCTCGACGGCCACGACCTGCTGCCCGGGGCGGTGGCAGCGCAGCACGGTCAGGCCATTGCCCAGCGTGCCGCGCTCGGGGGCGGGGAACGCCCAGGGCTTGGCCTCGCCCGCCGTCGGCTGCGGGTGGAACTCCATGGTGGTCAACGGCTCGGCGGCGTCGCTCACTGCTGCGGCCCTTCTTCCTTGAGGGTGTCCTCGTCGCTCTGTTCGGCGGAATCGGCGGAGGCGTCGGTGTCAGCCGACTCGGCTGAGGCGGCTGACTCGGCGGCCAGCGGCTCGTACACCAGCACCGCGCGGTTGTCCGGGCGCAGCCGGGCCTGGGCGATGGCCTGGACCTCCTCGGCGGTGATGGACAGCACGCGGTCCACGGCGGTCAGCGCGAGCTGCGGGTCGCCGAAGAGCACCGCGTAGCGGCAGAGCTCGTCGGCGCGGCCCGCGACCGTGCCGAGGCGGTCCAGCCACTCCCGCTCCAGCTGGGCCTGGGCGCGCTCCATCTCCTCGGCCGTGGGGCCGTCCGCCGCGAAGCGGGCCAGCTCCTCGTCGACGGCGGCCTCGATCTCGGGGATCTCGACCCCGGCGGAGGTCTTCACGTCCAGCCAGCCCAGGGACGGCGCCCCGGCGAGCCGCAGCAGCCCGAAGCCCGCGCCGACGGCGCTCTGGTCGCGGCGCACCAGCCGGTTGTGCAGCCGTGAGGACTCCCCGCCGCCGAGCACGGTGAGCGCCAGGTCGGCGGCGTCGCACGCGCGGGTGCCGTCGTGCGGCAGCCGGTAGGCGGCCATCAGCGCGCGGGAGGGCACCTCCTCGGTGACGACCTCGCGCACCTGCTCCCCGATGACGTCCGGCAGCGAGCCGTCGCGCGGCGGCAGCTTGCCGTCGTGGGAGGGGATGGAGCCGAAGTACTTCTCGATCCAGGCGAGGGTCCGCTCGGGGTCGATGTCGCCGACGACCGACAGCACCGCGTTGTTCGGCGCGTAGTAGGTACGGAAGAAGGCGCGCGCGTCCTCCAGGGTCGCCGCGTCCAGGTCGGCCATCGAGCCGATGGGGGTGTGGTGGTAGGGGTGGCCCTCGGGGTAGGAGAGGGCGGTCAGCTTCTCGAACGCGGTGCCGTAGGGCACGTTGTCGTACCGCTGGCGGCGCTCGTTCTTCACCACGTCACGCTGGTTCTCCATCGACTCGTCGTCGAGGGCGGCCAGCAGGGAGCCCATGCGGTCGGCCTCCAGCCACAGCGCGAGCTCCAGCTGGTGGGCGGGCATGGTCTCGAAGTAGTTGGTGCGCTCGAAGCTGGTGGTGCCGTTGAGCGAGCCCCCGGCGCCCTGGACCAGTTCGAAGTGGCCGTTGCCCGAGACCTGCTTCGAGCCCTGGAACATCAGATGCTCGAAGAGGTGGGCGAGCCCGGTGCGGCCCTTGACCTCGTGGCGGGAGCCCACGTCGTACCAGAGGCAGACCGCGGCGACCGGGGTCAGATGGTCCTCGGAGAGCACCACACGCAGGCCGTTGGCCAGTGTGTGCTCCGTGGCTGTCAGGCCGCCCGGTTCGGCTGACGCGGTGGCCGTGTGACCCATGGGCATGTACGTCCCTTCGATCGCGATGATCTTGGTTGTCTTCCGCGGTGGTCGTGGTTCTCTTCGCAGCACTGCCACTGTATGCAAGCGTGCTGACAGTCGGCGAAGTTCCCGGGTCGTGGTCGGTCTTGTCAGTGGGACGGTCCACAATGGTCGGCACCAGTCCGATTCGGTACGTGAAGGAGCAGCAGCCGCGATGGCCCGCCGCAGCACGAAAACCTCCCCTCCCGACGATTTCGAGGAGCGGATCCTCGACATCGACGTCGTCGACGAGATGCAGGGCTCCTTCCTTGAGTACGCCTACTCGGTGATCTACTCGCGCGCCCTGCCCGACGCCCGTGACGGCATGAAGCCCGTCCAGCGCCGCATCGTCTACCAGATGAACGAGATGGGGCTGCGTCCGGACCGCGGGTATGTCAAGTGCGCCCGGGTCGTCGGCGAGGTCATGGGCAAGCTGCACCCTCATGGCGACGCGTCCATCTATGACGCGCTGGTCCGGATGGCGCAGCCGTTCTCCATGCGGGTGCCCCTGGTCGACGGCCATGGCAACTTCGGCTCGCTGGGCAATGACGACCCCCCGGCCGCCATGCGGTACACCGAGTGCCGGATGGCCGACGCCACCTCCCTGATGACCGAGTCGATCGACGAGGACACGGTCGACTTCGCGCCGAACTACGACGGGCAGGAGCGGGAGCCCGTCGCCCTCCCGGCCGCCTACCCCAATCTGCTGGTCAACGGCGCCTCCGGCATCGCGGTCGGCATGGCGACCAACATGCCCCCGCACAATCTGGGCGAGGTCATCGCCGCCGCCCGCCACCTCATCCGCTATCCGGGCGCCGACCTGGAGACCCTGATGCGGTACGTCCCGGGCCCCGATCTGCCCACCGGCGGCCGGATCGTGGGACTGAACGGCATCAAGGACGCGTACGAGACGGGCCGCGGCACCTTCAAGATCCGCGCGACGGCGACCGTGGAGAACGTCACGCCCCGCCGCAAGGGCCTGGTCATCACCGAACTGCCCTTCACGGTCGGCCCGGAGAAGGTGATCGCCAAGATCAAGGACCTGGTGGGGTCGAAGAAGCTCCAGGGCATCGCCGATGTGAAGGACCTCACCGACCGCTCCCACGGACTGCGGCTGGTCATCGAGGTGAAGAACGGCTTCGTGCCCGAGGCCGTGCTGGAGCAGCTCTACAAGCTGACCCCGATGGAGGAGTCCTTCGGCATCAACAACGTGGCGCTGGTGGACGGCCAGCCGCTCACGCTGGGGCTGAAGGAACTGCTGGAGGTCTATCTCGACCACCGCTTCACCGTGGTGCGCCGGCGCAGCGAGTTCCGCCGGGGCAAGCGGCGCGACCGGCTCCACCTGGTCGAGGGCCTGCTGGTGGCGCTGGTCGACATCGACGAGGTCATCCGGCTGATCCGGTCGAGTGAGAACTCGGCGCAGGCCAAGGAGCGGCTGATCGAGCGGTTCGGTCTGAGCGAGGTCCAGACGCAGTACATCCTGGACACCCCGCTGCGACGGCTGACCAAGTTCGACCGGATCGAGCTGGAGTCCGAGCGGGACCGGCTGACCGGTGAGATCGAGGAGCTGACCCGGGTCCTGGAGTCCGACGCCGAACTGCGCAAGATGGTCTCCGGCGAGCTGGCGGCGGTGGCGAAGAAGTTCGGCACCGAGCGGCGCACGGTCCTGCTGGAGTCCTCCGCCTCGCCCGTCGCGGCCGTACCGCTGGAGGTCGCGGACGACCCCTGCCGGGTGCTGCTCTCCTCCACCGGGCTGCTGGCGCGCACGATGACCGGCGAGCCGCTGCCCGAGCCCGCCGCCCGGCGCGCCAAGCACGATCTGATCGTCTCATCGGTGGCGACCACCGCCCGGGGCGATGTGGGTGTGGTCACCTCGGCCGGGCGGCTGCTGCGGCTCGCCGTGATCGATCTGCCCCAGCTCCCGGCGACGGCGCACGCGCCCACCCTCTCCGGTGGCGCGCCGCTGTCGGAGTTCCTCTCGCTTTCGCTGGAGACCGGGGAGAGCGTGGTCTGTCTGACGACGCTGGACGACTCCTCGCCGGGCCTGGCGCTCGGCACCCTCCAGGGCGTGGTCAAACGCGTGGTCCCCGACTATCCGGCGAACAAGGACGAGCTGGAGGTCATCACCCTCAAGGAGGGTGACCGCGTCGTCGGCGGCACCGAACTGCTCACGGGCGAGGAGGACCTGGTCTTCATCACCTCCGACGCCCAGTTGCTGCGCTACCCGGCGGGGCAGGTGCGGCCCCAGGGCCGCGCGGCGGGCGGAATGGCCGGAATCAAGCTCTCGGAGGGGGCCGTGGTGCTCTCCTTCACCGCGGTGGACCCGGCCGAGGACGCGGTGGTCTTCACGGCCGCCGCCACCACGGGAGCGCTGGACGACTCCGTGACCACCGCCAAGCTGACCCCGTTCGACCAGTACCCGCGCAAGGGCCGGGCCACGGGCGGCGTGCGCTGCCAGCGCTTCCTCAAGGGTGAGGACACCCTGGTGCTGGCCTGGGCGGGCGCCGCCCCGGCCCGCGCCTCCCAGCAGAACGGCACCCCGGCCACTCTCCCGGACCCCGACCCCCGCCGCGACGGCTCCGGCACCCCCCTCCCCTCCCCGGTCGCCGTCCTCGCGGGCCCGCCGCGCTAGGACAGGTCCCAGCGATCAGCCATCCGTTCCCGGTCCGTGTCGATGACGCGGACCGGGAACGGACGACCTGGGCGGACACGGCCGGGCCATCCCCTAGCGCGCGTCCTCGTCCCCGTATCCGGGGTCCTCGTCGCCGTACCCCAGGTCTCCCGTCCCGTACGCCCTGTCGTCCGGCGTCCCGGCCGCGTCCCGCTGCTCGGGTACGTAGCGCAGCACTCCCCACAGATCCCGCTCATCGGCACCGTCCGCCGCCCCGGTCACCCGCGTGCCCGCCAGTTCCTCACCGAGGGTGGCGGTGTCGATCGCGGAGCCGATGAGGACGAGTTGGGTGAGCCGCTCCTCCGTGCGGGGCCACGGCTCGGGGTAGAACCGCAGAAACCGGCCGACCGCGTGCACGGCGTACCGGTTACGGGGGTCGACGGGGCCGAAGTCGACAAAGCCCTTGATCCGGTAGAGGCCCTCGGGCCGGGAGTCCAGGAACTCCATCAGCCTGCGCGGATGCAGCGGCTCCCCCGCCGTGAAGGAGAGGCTCTGGTACGCCGTGTGGGCGTGACCGGCGTGATCGCCCGCCTCCTCCTCGTCCAGCAGGTCCTCGAAGGCGAGCTGACCCACCCGTTCGGCGCTGGGGCGGTGGTCGAAGAGCAGCTCGGGATCGATCCTCCCGTACACCGACTCGACCACGGCGGCCCCGGCGGGGAGCGAGGCGCGCAGCGCGGCCAGCTCCGGGCCGCCGACGCGGTCGGTCTTGTTGAGGACCACCAGATCGGCGAGGGCGAGATGGCGGTCGAGCTCGGGGTGGCGCTCACGGGTGGCCGTGAACTCGGCGGCGTCCACGACCTCGACCAGCCCTCCGTACACCACCCGCTCGTTCTCACTGGCCAGCACCATCCGTACCAGCTCGGCGGGCTCGGCCAGTCCGCTGGCCTCGATGACGATCACATCGAGCCGCGCGGCGGGCGCGGCGAGCCGCTCCAGGAAGACATCCAGCTCACTGGCGTCCACCGCACAGCACAGACAGCCGTTACCGAGGGAGACCGTCGAGTCGCCGAGCTGTCCGGCCACGGTCATGGCGTCGATCTCGATCGCGCCGAAGTCATTGACGATCGCACCGATCCGGGTGCCCCGGCTGGCCCGCAGCAGATGGTTCAGCAAGGTGGTCTTGCCCGACCCGAGGAAGCCCGCGAGGACGATGACGGGGATCTGCTTGCTCGGACCGGGCGTGGAACTCACCGGGGGGCCTCTCTCAGACGACGGGTACGGGCTGCGGCGGAGGCGGCCCCGCGTAACGGGCCGCCGGGCGGATGATCTTCGAGTCCGCCGACTGCTCCAGGATATTGGCGCTCCAGCCGACCACCCGGGCGGCGCAGAACGTCGGGGTGAACATCGCCCGCGGCAGCCCGCACAGCTCCATGACCACCCCGGCGTAGAACTCCACGTTGGTGTGGAGCTCACGGCCGGGCTTCAGCTCGGCGAGGATCGCCACGACCTCGCGCTCCACCTGGACGGCGAACTCCACCAGCGGCCCGCCGAACTCCTCCGCGATCCCGCGCAGCATCCGCGAACGGGGATCCTCCGTGCGGTACACCGGATGGCCGAAACCCATGATCCGATCCCCGGCGAGCACCCGCTCCCGGATCCAGGGGCGGATCCGCTCGGGGGTGCCGATGGCGTCGAGCGTGTCCAGCGCGCGGCTCGGCGCCCCGCCGTGCAGCGGCCCGGAGAGCGCGCCGATCGCACCGGTCAGCGCGGCCACCACATCGGCACCGGTGGACGCGATCACCCGCGCGGTGAAAGTCGAGGCGTTGAAGCCGTGGTCGACGGTGGCGATCAAGTACCGCTCGATCGCCCGCACCCGTCGCTCATCGGGCTCCCGCCCGGTGAGCATGTACAGGTAGTTCGCCGCGTACGAGAGGTCCGCGCGCGGCTCCACCGGCTCCCGTCCCTCGCCGAGCCGGTGGAGCGCGGTCAGCAGGGTGGGCACGGCGGCGCAGGCGGTGAGGGCGTCATCGGCGCGGTCGGCGGGGTCGAGGTCGTAGACCGGGCGCATGCCCCGCTCGGCACCGAGCAGGGAGAGCGCGGTACGCAACCCGGCGAGCGGTCCCGACCCGGCGCGGGCGATGGCAGGCAGGGCGGCCCTCACCCCGTCCGGCAGGCTCCGCCGCTCGGCGGTCCTGGCGAGGAAGCCGGCGCGCTCGGCGGTATCGGGCAGGGTGCCGTGGACCATCAGATGCCAGACGTCCTCGAACCCCCGCTTCTGTGCGAGTTCGACCGCCGAATACTGCCGGTAGTGGTAGAAGCCCTCGCGCCCGCGGACATCGCCGAGCGCGGTCTCGGTGACGGTGACCCCGGCGAGCCCTCGCGGTATCGACGGCTGCCCGGCGGGGCCGGCCTCCGCCTCACCCGAAACCTCTGAAACCTCGGGGTTCACTGGGACACCAACTACACCAATTGCACCGTCAGCAACCTCAGCGGCCCCGTCAAACTCCCCCGCCGCAGAGACCTCAGAACCCTGATCGCTGGAGCCTCCTGAAGCTCCCGTCGCCCACATAACCACAGGGATCTCGGCGGACTCCATCGCTTCAGTGGCATCAGTGACTACAGGAGCCACGGCGGTGTCCGTGGTGACAGCAGTGCCAGCGCTACCTGCGGCACCTGTGGTGTTAGTGACATCAGTGGTGGCAGTGACATGCGCCGTGTTGGCGCTCTGGTGCGGCATGAGTCTCCTCCTCTAACGTGATTCGACTGTCCATGCTTGATTCAATCATTGTCAATATTGATTGAATCAATATATCTATCAACTGTGTACGGTATCCCTCATGACGGACCACCCGGGGCACGGCGACCGACTGACCACCAAAGAGGCTGCTCAGCGACTCGGAGTGAAGCCCGAAACGGTGTACGCGTATGTCAGCCGGGGCCTGCTCACCAGCCATCGCTCCCCCAGTGGGCGCGGTAGCACCTTCGACACCGCCGAGGTCGACGCGCTCGCCGGCAAGGGGCGCCGCGAGCCCCCGGGCGGCGACCCGCTCACCCGTCTACGCAGTGGGATCACGCTGATCGACGCGGGCCGGTACTACTTCCGTGGCGTCGACGCCACAGCCCTGGCCCAGCGCCACCCCTATGAAGAGATCGCCGACTGGCTCTGGACCGGGACCCTGCGCCCAGGACTCCGGCTGATCGCGCCACCTGGAGCACTCTCAGCCGCCCGCCGCGCCCTCGCCGGAATGCCGCCGGGCAGCGGCCCGGTCGACCGGATGCGGGTGGCCGCCATCGCCGCCGCCGTGGCCGACCCACTCCGCTTCGACCTGGGGCGGGATTCCGTGCTCGACAGTGCCCGCGCGCTCATCCCCACCCTGGTGGACGCCCTGCCGCCGCTCGGACCCCCGCCCCCGGCGGACGCCCCTCTCGCGTCCCGGCTCTGGCCCCGGCTGACCGCGCGGGAACCCGACCCGCCATCCCTGCGCGCCCTGGACCTCGCCCTCGCCCTCCTCATCGACCACGGCATGGCCGCCTCGACAGTGGCCGTCCGGGTCGCCGCCTCCGCCCGGGCCCACCCCTACGCCGCCGTCTCCGCCGGGCTCGGCGCTCTCGACGGCCCGCTGCACGGTGCCGCCAGCGGCCTCGCCCACCGCATGCTGGCCGAAGTCCTGGAACGCGGCAGCGCGCCGGCCGTGGTCGCCGACCACCTCCGCGTCTCCCACCCGGTGCCCGGCCTGGGCCACCGGCTCTACCCGGGCAGCGATCCGCGCGCCGACGCCCTCTTCGCGGCCCTTGCCGACATTCCCTCGGCGCAAGCCACCCTGACGGCGGCCCACCAGGTGGCCGAGGTCACGGCCCGCCAGACCTCCCTTCACCCGAATGTGGACCTCGCGCTCGCGGCCCTGTCCGTGGCGAGCGGGATGCCCTCGGAGGCGGGCGAGACGATCTTCGCCGTGGCCCGCACGGCGGGCTGGATCGCCCATGCCCTGGAGGAGTACGCGGAACCCCCGCTCCGTCTGCGCCCCACCGGCCCCTACACCGGCCCGCCACCCCCGCAGCCGCTCCCCTGAGCCCGCGCACCACCACGATGGGACCACCTGTCTGGGCGGGACAGGCGGGGATTCGCCGAGGAGGTGGGCCCGGCACCCCGTCCGCGCGGGAGCCGATCCCACCCCGCCTCGGCCCGGTCCACCACCCAGGACGCCTGGGACCGCCGGGCTTGGGCGGGGCAGGTGGGGTTTCCCGGGGTGATGGCCCAGGGCTCCGCCATGAGCCAAGGGTGCGCACCTGGCCGACCCCGGGAACACCATCGGGCTACCGGTCGCCCCGACAGGAACCCTCACCAGCGCCCCGCCTTCGCACCGCCCTCACCCGAACACCGTCAGCACCTCCCGTAACCCTTCTCTCACCTGCAAAGATTTCAAAAGCCAACGATCCCCGTTTACCGTTTCTGAGCATGAGCCCCGAACCGACCACCCCTGCCAGACGTCGGCGGATCGGCTGGCCGCAGCGGGTCTCCTCGCAAGTCCTGCTGATGCAGCTGGCCATCGCCACCGGTGTCACCGTCCTCGCCACCGGTCTCTTCCTCGCACCGCTCAGCGCCCAGCTGGACGACCAGGCCATGCGCAGGGCGCTCGCCATCGCGCAGACCACCGCCTCCCCGGAGGTCGCCCACGATCTGCGCACCAGCCCCCCCATCCCCGGCGGGCCGGTCCAGCGCGAGGCTGAGCGGATCCGTCAGGCCACCGGCGCCGAGTATGTGGTGATCATGAACATGGAGGGGGTCCGCTGGTCCCACACCTCGCCCTCCGAGATCGGCCAGGTCGTCTCCACTGACCCCAGCGACGCCCTAGCGGGCCGGGAGGTCATGGAGATCGACAGTGGCACCCTTGGCCGCTCCGCCCGGGGGAAGGTTCCGCTCCGGGACACCGATGGCACCATCACCGGGGCCGTCTCGGTCGGCATCGAGTACGACAGTGTCCGGGACCGTCTCCTCGCCGCCATCCCTGGCCTGCTCGCCTACGCGGGCGGAGCCCTGGCCGCCGGGGCCCTGGCCGCGTACCTGATCTCGCGCAGGCTCCAGCGCCAGACCCGCGATCTCGCCTTCTCCGATATCTCCGCCCTCCTGGCCGAACGGGAGGCCATGCTGCACGGCATCCGTGAAGGCGTGGTCGCCCTTGACGCCCACGGGCGGATCCGGCTGATGAACGACGAGGCCCAGCGACTGCTCCACCTCGACTCCAGCGCCAAGGGACTCCCCCTCGACCACGTCCTGGGCCCGGGCCGCACCACCGATGTCCTGGCGGGCCGGGTCACCGGCGAGGACCTGGTGACCGTGCGCGGCCACCGGGTACTGATCGCCAATCGGATGCCCACCGACGACGGTGGTGCCGTCGCCACCCTGCGGGACCGCACCGAGCTGGAGCGGCTCGGCCGCGAACTGGACTCCACTCGGGGCCTGATCGACGCCCTCCGCGCCCAGGACCATGAGCACGCCAACCGGATGCACACCCTCCTGGGACTGCTGGAACTGGAGATGCACGAGGAGGCCGTCGACTTCGTCACCGAGGTCGTCGGGGTACACAGGGCCACCGCCGAACAGGTCACCGAGAAGGTCCATGACCCCCTCCTCGCCTCCCTGCTGGTGGGCAAGGCGACCGTCGCGGCGGAGCGCGGAGTCTCCCTGCGTATAGCCGCCGGCACCCTGCTGCCCGACCGGCTGGTGGACCCGCGCGGGCTGGTCACCATCGTCGGCAACCTGGTCGACAACGCCATGGACGCGGCGGCGGGTTCGGCGGACCCCAGAATCGAGGTCGAGTTGTACGCACAGGACCGCACAGCGGTTCTCCGCGTCGCCGACAGCGGTCCCGGCGTCCCCATCGAACAGCGCGAGGAGATCTTCACCGAGGGCTGGACCACCAAGGAACCCCCGGCGCACGGTAAGCGCGGCCTCGGCCTCGCCATGGTCCGCCGACTCGCCGAACGCCAAGGCGGAACCGCCGAGGTCCAGGATGCGGACGGCGGCGGTGCCGAGTTCGTCGTCGTCCTCCCGGAGGCCTTGAGCGAACTGAACGAACCCGCCACGGCCGGGGAGGCACGATGAACAACGGACGGACAGTGACGGTACGCGGAGCCGACTCGGCCAACGGCGCGAGGGAGGACGAGGTCATCAACGTCCTCGTCGTGGACGACGATGTCCGGGTCGCGGAGATCAACGCGGCCTATGTCGCCAAGGTGCCCGGGTTCCATGTCTCGGCGCGAGCCCACTCGGCCGCCACGGCCCTGGCCCGGATCGCCGACACCCCGGTCGATCTGATCCTGATGGATCACTATCTGCCCGACGGCAACGGACTGGCCATCGTCCGCGAACTGCGGCGCCTCGGCCACCACACCGATGTGATCATGGTGACGGCCGCCCGGGATGTCGCCACCGTGCAGGCGGCGATGCGCCATGGCGCACTCCAGTACCTGGTCAAGCCCTTCAACTTCGCCGGACTGCGCACCAAGCTGGAGGCGTACGCGGGTCTGCGTCGCGCCCTCGGCCGGGGTGGCGAGGCGGAGCAGGCTGAAGTGGACCGTATTTTCGGCGCCCTCTCGGCCGGCTCGATCGCCCCTGACCTGCCCAAGGGCCACTCTCCCACCACCGCCGAAGTGGTCCGCCAGGTCCTGTTGGCGGCCGAGGGCCCGCTCTCCACCCAGGAGATCGCGGATCGCGCGGGCGTGAGCCGCCAGACCGCCCAGCGTTATCTGAAGCTCCTGGAACGCACGGACCGTGTTCGTCTGAGCCTCAAGTACGGCGAGACGGGCCGCCCGGAGCACCGCTACCTCTGGTCGGCGAGCGCCTGACAGCATCCGGCAGCCGCCCCGGCGCCATGACCAGTCCGTCCTCCACCTCCGCGACCGCGTCATGGCGCACCCGCTTCCGGGGGCCGTGCCAGCCCCTCCTGATAGGCGTAGCGCACGGCCTGGGCACGGTCGTGCACCCGGGCCTTGGCGAAGAGGTTGTTGATATGGGTCTTCACCGTGGCGGTCGAGATATGGAGCCGCCGGGCGATCTCCGCGTTGCTCAGTCCATCCGCGATCAGTGTGAGCACCTCTCCCTCACGCCCCGTCAGCCCGTCGGGCAACGTCGTCGCCGACGGCTCGGGTACGGCCGCCGTGACCTCCTCCAGCAACCGCCGCTGCACCACCGGTGACAGTCCGGCCCGTCCGGCCATGACCTCCTGGATAGCGCGGACGATCTCGTCGCCGTCGGCGTCCTTGGTGAGATAGCCGCGTGCCCCGGCCCGCAGCGCGGGGAACAAGGAGTCGTCATCGGCGTAGGTGGTGAGCACCACGACCTGTGTGCCCGGGTGGTCCCGGCGAATCCGCCGGGTCGCCTCCACCCCGTCACACCGGGGCATCCGCAGGTCCATTAACGCCACATCGGGCGCCAGATCCGCCACGAGGGCCACCGCTTCCTCGCCGTCCCTCGCCGATCCCACCACCTCGATACCTGGCAACAGCCCCAGGAGCATCACAATGCCCTCACGCACCACCGCCTGGTCGTCCACGACCAGCACACGGGCGTCCCCACCGCCCCCGTCGCCCCGCCCGTTCCCACGGTCAGGCGCACGTTCCGTACCGGTCATACCGGCACCCGTAACTTCACCACGAAGCCCTCCCCCTCAGGTCCCGCGTCCAAGGTGCCGTCGAGCAACTCGGCCCGCTCCCGCATTCCGAGCAGACCGTACCCAGAACCCGACACCCTCAGTTCCCCCGTCGGAGCCGTCGGCCCCGAATCACGTATCTCCAGCGTCACCGCCGCCGTTTCAAAGCCCAGCGAGAACCACACCGTGGATCCCGGCGCGTGCTTGCGCGCGTTGGTGAGCGCCTCCTGGGCCACCCTCCGCACCGCCTGGGACACCTCCGCGTCCAGCCGCCTCGGCTCCCCCGACACCTCCGCCTCCACGCCCTCCTCATGGGCGAGCGCGAGCAGATACTCCTCGATCGGCGTCAGTTCACCACGAAGGGCCGAAAGCGCCTGCCGGGTCTCGAAGAGCCCTTCCCTCGCCATTCCGCGCGCGGCCACCACCCGCTCCAGGATCCGGTCACGGAACGGGCCCTCCGGCTCCCGCTCGATCCATATCCGCGCGGCCTCCAGATGGACAAGCTGGGCGGAGAGGCTGTGCGCCAGCACGTCATGGATCTCCCGGGCGATGCGCGCCCTCTCCCCCAGCGCGGCGGAGAGGGCTTCGGCCTCCCGAACGGCCCGCTCCTGGGCCAGCAGGCGGAACCCCGCTCCCCTGGCCTGGGCGTCCAGGCGCAGGGAGTACCCGCCGAGAAGCACCCCGCCGACCGTGGCCAGCACGGTGATCACTGTGTGGCCATCGCGCGCCAGCACGAGACACCCCGTCGCCGCCGCTCCCACCACCAGCCCGAAGAGCAGCGGCAGCCGCCCCATCGCGACGACGGCCACCGATATCCAGAGCATCGCGGCGGCCAGCTCCGCCCCGATCCGATGCGCCCCCCACCCCAACACACCCACGACGAGGAGCAGTCCCACCGACTCCATCAGCCGGTTCTCCAGCGTGGTGCGCCGATACCGCAGGGCCACGGCGGCACAGAGCAGCAACCCCAGCAGCGGCAGCGCCGCCCGCGCCCCCGGAAAGACGCCCGAGGCATAGGCGCTGGAAACAGCCCACACCGCCAGGCCGCCCTGCACCACGACGTCCAACACCAACCGGACGCGCGGCACGCCTATCCGGGTGAGCGACTCCCGCGCGGGCCAGGCCAACCCCGCTCCGCTCCTGTGCCCACGAGCGACCGACATGCCGTCCCCCTCCGTCGCTTCGAGCCTACGGAGCACGGCGATCAAGGGAATCGGAGCACGGGTGGAGCTTTCCTCTCCACCCGTGGGTGGGCGAGCCGCTCGCCCCAGAAGGATAAAGACGACCACCCCGGACCCTGGCCTCAGCCCGACCGAGCCCACCGGGGCCCAACCCGCGAACGCCCCGTCCTCAGGGGAGCCGTGGCTCCGCCCCCGGTGACGCGCACCCGCCCAGAGCCCCGCCCCGCCTCGATACTCCGTCGTCCCCGCCCCATGGCCCCCGCCCACGGCAGAAGCCCCCGGGGCGGCTTCACCGCTCCGGGGGCTCCCCCTCACTCCGTCAGCGCGCCCCTCAGGCGTCGATCCTCGACCGGTCCAGCGTCGCCGCCGAACTGGTGATGAACTCCTTGCGCGGCGCGACCTCATTGCCCATCAGCAGGTCGAAGACCTGCTCGGCCGCCTCCAGATCACCGATGTTGATCCGGCGCAGTGTGCGGTACCTCGGGTCCATGGTCGTCTCCGCAAGCTGGTCGGCATCCATCTCGCCCAGGCCCTTGTACCGCTGGATGGAGTCCTTGTACCGGACCCCCTTGCGCTGGTACTCCAGCAGGGTCTGCCGCAGCTCGTTGTCGGAGTAGGTGTAAACGTACTTGTCCTGCCCCTTCTTGGGCTGGACCAGTTCGATCCGGTGCAGCGGGGGCACGGCGGCGAAGACCCGGCCCGCCTCCACCATCGGCCGCATGTACCGCTGGAACAGCGTCAGCAGCAGACAGCGGATGTGCGCGCCGTCGACATCGGCGTCGACCAGCAGCACGATCTTGCCGTACCGCGCGGCGTCGAGGTCGAAGGTACGCCCCGACCCGGCCCCTATGACCTGGATGATCGCCCCGCACTCGGCGTTCTTCAACATGTCCGAGACTGAGGACTTCTGAACGTTCAGAATCTTTCCGCGGATCGGGAGGAGCGCCTGGAACTCACTGTTCCGGGCGAGCTTGGCCGTGCCGAGCGCCGAGTCCCCCTCGACGATGAACAGTTCGCTCCGCTCCACGTCGTCGCTGCGGCAGTCGGCGAGCTTGGCAGGCAGCGTGGATGACTCCAGCGCCGTCTTGCGCCGCTGCGCCTCCTTGTGCTGACGCGCCGCGATCCGGGTCCGCGCGGCCGCGATGGCCTTCTCCAGCACCGCTCTGGCCTGCGCCTTGGCATCCCGCTTGGTGGAGGTCAGAAACGCCTTCAGCTCCTTGGCGACCACGTTGGCGACGATCCGGTTCGCCGCGGAGGTGCCGAGGACCTCCTTGGTCTGCCCCTCGAACTGCGGCTCGGCCAGCCGGACGGTGACCACCGCCGTGATCCCCTCCAGGGCGTCGTCCTTGACGATGTCGTCCTCGGCGACGCGCAGCAGCTTGCTCGCGCGCAACACCTCGTTCATGGTCTTGGTCACCGCGCGCTCGAAGCCGGTGACATGGGTGCCGCCCTTGGGCGTGGCGATGATGTTCACGAAGGACTTGACCATGCTGTCGTACCCCGTGCCCCAGCGCAGCGCGATATCGACCCCGAGTTCCCGGGTGACCTCGGTGGGCGTCATATGACCCCGGTCGTCAAGGACGGGCACGGTCTCCTTGAAGGTGCCCTGCCCGGTGAGGCGCACCACGTCACAGACGGCCTTGTCCTGCGCGAGGTACTCGCAGAACTCGCTGATCCCGCCGTCGAAGCGGAAGATCTCCTCGCTCTTGCCCTGGCCGTCGAGATCGCGCTCGTCGCGTACCACGATGGTGAGTCCGGGGACGAGGAAGGCGGTCTGCCGGGCACGCTGGTGCAGGGTCTCCAGCGAGAGCCGCGCGTCCTTGAGGAAGATCTGCCGGTCCGCCCAGTACCGCACACGGGTGCCGACGCGGGCCTTCGGGATCCGCTTCCCCTTCAGCAGCCCGCTGGCCGGGTCGAAGGGAGCGTCCGGCCCCTGCTCGGTGAAGATCCCGGGGACCCCGCGACGGAAGCTGATCGTGTGCGTGCTGCCGTTGCGGTCGACCTCGACGTCCAGACGGGCCGACAGTGCGTTCACCACCGAGGCGCCCACGCCGTGCAGACCTCCGGAGGCGGCGTAGGAGCCACCGCCGAACTTGCCGCCCGCGTGGAGCTTCGTCATCACGACCTCGATGCCGGAGAGGCCGGTCTTGGGCTCCACGTCCACCGGGATACCCCGGCCGTTGTCCCGGACCTCGACGGAGCCATCATCGTGGAGGATGACCTCGATGTGGTCGCAGTAGCCGCCGAGCGCCTCGTCGACGGAGTTGTCGATGATCTCCCAGAGGCAGTGCATCAGACCGCGGCTGTCAGTGGACCCGATGTACATACCGGGTCGCTTGCGAACCGCTTCGAGGCCTTCGAGGACGAGCAGGTGCCGCGCGGTGTAGTTGGAGCCGTCACGCTCTGCGGTCAGCAGCGCTGTGGACGGCACGGACGTTTCGGCGGTCACGCGGTTCGCTCCTCGCTGAATTTCAAAGGTGGCCCCACGGGGTAAGGCCAGGCGTCGGTCGCCCGGTCAGAGGGTACCGAGCCCTGGTAGAGCCGATGTAACGCCACCCTCGTGATTCCTTATGCTAGTCCAGGGTCGCATGAGTGTTCGATCCCTCGATGGAGTGACGCGAACATCACGTTCCCTTCGAGGCATGAACCATTTAGGCTCCGGGCACGTCCTCATGAACAACCCGGCAAGCCAGCCGGGAGGGACAAAAGAGACAAGCAACGCGAAAACCCGTAGAGCTCAGCAATACGGCTCATTCGCCGCCAACCGGCAGCAGACAGCCTCTCCCCGAAGAATCTTTTCGAGGAAAAGCCCCGAGTGGGAACGTTTGGGGCTGGTTGGATGTTGACCCTGGTACGACAGCTCGTCGAGCTAGAGAAGAGGCGACGTGACTACTGTTCTGACCCCCGCGAGCCCCCTGACGGCCGCTGATCGCTGCGACCGCTGCGGCGCCCAGGCGTATCTGCGTGTCGTCCTGATCAGCGGCGGTGAACTGCTCTTCTGCGCCCACCACGGACGTAAGTTCGAGCCGGAACTCAAGAAGATCGCCGCGGAAATACAGGATGAGACTGACCGACTGACGGCCGTCCCGGCCGGCGCCGGTGAAGAGGATCACTGACACCTCGCATCCACGACGAGCCAAGGCCGGTCCAGGACCGGCTGACGGGCGGTCGCCCCCGACAGGGGCGACCGCCCGCTCGCGTACGGTGGCAGTGATGACCAGCACGTTACCTGCGTCAGACCAGCGAGTGACCGGTGCGACCGTCCGCCCCGTGCACCTGGGGCGGACGGACCGGGACCGGGCCTACCGGACCCGCGTCAGTGACTCCGGAAGTACGGCGCGCTCCCGCCGCGATGACATCACCGAACGTGACGAGAAGCGCCCCGGCCGACTCACCGCGGTACGGTCACCGCCGAGACACGGGTGTAGACCCCAGGGCTGTCCGCCCGCCCGCAGCCGCTCCCCCAGGAGACCAGGCCGATCAGCCGCCCGTCGGCGACGAGCGGCCCGCCACTGTCCCCCTGACAGGCGTCATGCCCTCCCTGGGTGTCTCCGGCGCAGACCATCGTCGCGGCGGAGTAGCGTCCGGCGATTCCGCCCGGGTACGCGCGCTCGCACAGGACGTCCTCCAGTACGCTCACCCGGGCCGCGCGCAGCGATGTCGCGTAGCTGCCGTCGCCACGGGTGTCACCCCAGCCGTAGACGGTCGCCGCGCCCCCCGGCCGGTACGCCGGGTCCCCGGGACCCGCGACGGCGATCACCTGGGAGTCCGGCAGCGCCTCCGCGAGCGTCAGTACGGCCAGATCGCCGCTGTTGCTCGCCGGGTCGTACTGCGGCGTGACCCAGCTTCCCGCGATCGCGACCTCCCGCCCCTCCAGGCTGGTCAGCTCGGTCCGTCCGACGACGACCCGCAGGTCGGGGACGTCCCTCACCTCCCGCCCCAGGACGGCCCGGCTCAGACAGTGGGCGGCGGTCATCACCTTGGTCGGCGCCACCACGACACCACCGCAGAACTGGCCTCCGCGCGTTCCCCCGAACCGGTCACGGCTGGACAGCGCGACCACCCAGGGGCTGTCAGCGACGGTCACGGGATAGCCACCGACCACGACGCTGTCGGCGACGGCCGGGCGGGGCGCTGCCAGTGGCGCCACAGCCGCGACAGTGACCAGGGACAGCACCCCGATCAGGGCTCGGACGAGAGGACGACGCATCGGGCCTCCTGACTCTGCGTGCATGACGTCCCCTCAGCGTCAGTCACGCCACGCGCACGCGCACCCCCACAACGTGAAGAACCCCTGTTCGGGTACACCCACGGCTGGAGGACCGGCTCCACCCCCACGGGGATACGGAAGGGGCCTGGAGGCTCGATCCATCCGTTGCCGCGGTCACCCTTCCCCTAGGGCGCGCCCCCTCGGCCACACGCGCGAACAGCTGGAGGCCATAGCGGCCGAACTCAACGGTCGCCCATGCGAAACGCCCGGCCGGGATCCCCCAACCGAGCGCCTGCGTAAACCGCTCACGGCCCGATGAACACGACCCCGTGATGCGACGACCCCTGGAAACCGCTCTCGGCGGATTCCAGGGGCCCTCACCACATCGCCGCCGGGGTACGGAGGTGACCTCCGTACCCCGGCGGCGCCGACCGCGGACGGGATCAGTCCAGGTAGTCCCGGAGGACCTGCGAACGCGACGGGTGGCGCAGCTTCGACATCGTCTTGGACTCGATCTGGCGAATGCGCTCACGCGTGACGCCGTAGACCTTGCCGATCTCGTCCAGCGTCTTCGGCTGACCGTCGGTGAGCCCGAAACGCATCGAGACCACACCGGCCTCGCGCTCGGACAGGGTGTCGAGCACCGAGTGGAGCTGCTCCTGGAGCAGGGTGAAGCTGACCGCGTCGGCGGGCACGACGGCCTCGGAGTCCTCGATGAGGTCACCGAACTCGCTGTCGCCGTCCTCGCCCAGCGGGGTGTGCAGGGAGATCGGCTCCCGACCGTACTTCTGGACCTCGATGACCTTCTCCGGGGTCATGTCGAGTTCCTTGGCCAGTTCCTCCGGGGTGGGCTCGCGCCCGAGGTCCTGGAGCATCTGACGCTGCACACGGGCGAGCTTGTTGATGACCTCGACCATGTGCACGGGGATACGGATGGTGCGGGCCTGGTCGGCCATGGCGCGGGTGATGGCCTGCCGGATCCACCAGGTGGCGTAGGTGGAGAACTTATAGCCCTTGGTGTAGTCGAACTTCTCCACCGCGCGGATGAGGCCGAGGTTGCCCTCCTGGATCAGGTCCAGGAAGAGCATGCCGCGGCCGGTGTAGCGCTTGGCCAGCGAGACGACCAGACGGAGGTTGGCCTCCAGCAGGTGGTTCTTGGCGCGGCGGCCGTCCTCGGCGATGATCTCCAGCTCGCGCTTGAGCTTGGGCGCGAGCTTGTCGGCGTTGGCGAGCTTGTCCTCAGCGAAGAGACCGGCCTCGATGCGCTTGGCCAGTTCGACCTCCTGCTCCGCGTTGAGCAGGGGGACCTTGCCGATCTGCTTGAGGTAGTCCTTGACCGGGTCGGCGGTCGCACCCGCGACGGCGACCTGCTGGGCGGGCGCGTCGTCCTCGTCCTCGTCCGAGAGGACGAAGCCCTTGCTCTCGCCCTCGGTCTCCTCGTCCTCGCCCTTCACCCCGGGCTGGACGTCCTCAAGGAGATCCTCGCCGTCGCCGGGCTCGTCGATGTCCTTCTTGGAGGCCGACTTCTTGGCGGCCGTCTTCTTCGCGGTGGTCTTCTTGGCCACCGCCTTCTTCGCCGTCGTCTTCTTGGCGGCGGCCTTCTTCGCGGGCGCCGCGCCCTCGTCACCGGCCTGCGCGTCGACCGAGTCGGCCGTCGAGGCAGCGGTGGCGGCGACGGTCTTGGTCACGGTCGTCCGGGCCGTGACGGCCTTGGTGGCGGTGCGCTTCGCCGGGCTCTTCGCTGCGACGCTCTTACGGGTGCGCTTGGGCGATTCCGCGGCACTGACCATCAGCGTCACACCCTCTTCCTCCAGGATCTGGTTGAGGCTGCGCAGAACATTCTTCCACTGGGTTGGCGGAATCTGGTCGGCCTCGAAGGCGCGACGCACGTCATCGCCGGCGATCTGCCCATCAGCCTTTCCCCGCTCGATGAGCGCCATCACAGATGCGGACTCGGCGATCTCCGGCGGGAGCGTACGGGATGTGCTGGCCGACACGAACAACCTCTCGGAACGATGGAAAACGACTTCCGGTCCCGCCCATCACGGGGGCGGACCGACGACCACCGGGCTGCGGAGGTACCGGTGGCGCGGGCTGAACCTTAGAACTGCTGGGAACGGAACAGCGCCGTAAACGGCTGCCGTATTCCCTCCTCGGCTGTCACCTCTTAGGTCATCGCACGGTTTCGAGGAGTGTTACGCCCAATCCGCGTGGCCCGAGTCACACCTCATTGACGGCAAAACGACTAGAGCGGACTTTTCGTACACGCTTCCGCACGCGGCCGTGCCGCCGGACCCTGGAGGATCCGGCGACACTCCGCACATACGCCCCCGTACCCTCCCCTGGCCACTCGGCCGACGATCATCGTGGCGCGGTCAGTGCTCACGGGGCGCCGGAACGACCCGCTCCACCTCCGGGTGGACGGTGAGCAGCTGCCTCATCGCGGATTCGGCGACATGAGCGTCGCCCGTGGCGAGGGCCTCGGCGATGCGGGCGTGATGGGCGAGGGCCACCTCGGTGGGCCGGTCACAGCCCGTGACGGGGCCGCCGGAGACCTGAAGGGCCGAGGAGACGATTCCGGAGAGGTGCTCCAGCATCCGGTTGCCCGCGAGCTGGATGAGCAGGGTGTGGAACTCCGTGTCGGCGCGCGAGAAGGTGATCCCGTCACCCTGCGCGAGAGCATGGCCCATGATCTCGACCATGTCGGCGAGTCGCTGCTGGATGTCCTCGCGACCGTGCCCGGCGGCGAGCCGGGCCGCGAGGGGCTCGATCGTCCAGCGCAGCTCACACAGCTCGCGGCGCTGATCATCACGCTGGGGACCGAAGGCACGCCACTCGATGATGTCGGGGTCGAGCAGATTCCAGTCACTGACCGGGCGGACCCGGGTGCCGACGTTGGGGCGGGCGCTGACCAGGCCCTTGGCCTCCAGCACGCGCAGCGACTCCCGGACGACGGTGCGGGAGACCTCGAACCGCTGCCCGATCTCCTCCGGGACGAGCGGCCGGTCGGCGCCGAGGTCCCCGGAGACGATCATCTGTCCGAGCTGCTGGACGAGCTGGCCGTGCAGTCCACGGCCCCGGCTGCCAGCCGCGCGGCGGCCGACCCGGCCTAGCTCCGGGTCGGGTCCGTCCCAGGCGGGTGGCCCGACGCGGTCGCCGCCGGGGGCCTCCGCGTAGGGGTATCGGTCGAGTTCGCCCGGACCGGCGAGACCGGAGTCGGCGGGGCGGGCGGAGGTCATCATGGTGTGCGCAAGGGTACTCACGCATCCTTTGTCGGCCCGGACCTCACGGCCCTTGAGGTCTTTGGTGAAAAGCACACGAAAGGGTGATCGGCGCTTCCCCCATAATTGACGCCTTATCGGAAAGAAACGGGCGCACTCAAGGGAGTTGCGGACAGACCACCACAGCTCCGGTCGATCATCACCCTCAACCCGTCTCCCAACGACGGCCGGTGAACACATACGCGCAGATCAGAACAGACAGCGACACCATAAGGGCGACACCGACAGGTTGGGCGAGGGAGCGCAAGCAGAACGTCAGCACGCCGCCCAGCTGTCGCGGCGGGCCCACCCAGGCGAGTTCCTGAATTCTTCCGATAAATCCGGCTGCTGAGCGGACCGACGGTACGACGATCGCCTTCTCGACGAGCGGGGCCACCACGACCGGCACGACGAGGACGGCCGCGACCCCGGCCGCCGTGACCCGGAAGACCCCGGCTCCCAGCAGTCCGGCCCAGCCACAGCCCACGCAGAGGGCGCACCAGGCGAGCAGGGGCCCGGCACGCTCCCCCGGTTCCGGCAGCGCCTCCCCTCCGTACAGCAACCGCAGCGCCTGGGCGTCGACGGCGACGACGACCAGCGCGATCAGCAGCGACGCCGCGGCGGTCACGGTGAGCTTGGCCAGCAGCAGGGCGAGTCGGCGCGGCACGGCGCCCCGGGCGACCGCGAGCGCCGGATGGCTCCGCTCCTCTCCGAACGCGAGTGCCCCGATCACACCCGCCCCCAGGGCGGCGGGCGGAAGCGGCAGGTAACCGGGCCAGGCCGCCAGTGCGACCGGCAGGGGCGTGGCCCGCGAACGGGCCAGCAGCACACAGACGATCAACGAGAACAGCAGCGCGGCACCGCCGACGAGGGCGGCGGTGCGTGTTCCGGTCATCCGCAGTACCTCGTAGCGGAGGGGATGGACGGGCGCCGTGAGCGGTGTGGAGTCCACGGCCTCCACGACCTCCAGCTCACCCTCCGACTCCAGGGCCTCCGAGGTCTCGTCGAACGCGGGCCCCGCTGCGGTCTCGGCCGCCTCCACGAGTTCCGCCCCGCTCCCCCCTGCGCGGATGTCTCGCCCGTGCTGCCCCGGGACGGCGGCTGTCCCGGGGGACTCCGGGGAATCGGCGTCCGGCCACCTCTCCCCGGCGGGCTTCTCCCGAGTGAGCGGTACGGACACGGCGGTGGGCACCGGGACATCGCCAGTCGCGGCCGACGCGCCCCTCTCGTCCGCGAGCCGGTGGACGAGGACACCGTGCCGGAAGGCCACCTCGCCGACTTCGGCGCAACTACTGCCGTAGACGGAGAGCAGACCGCCGCTCTCCGTCACGGCCTCCACGGAGCGCCGGGCGGACCGCGCCTCACGGTGAAGGAGGTCGGCGAGCCGCAGGGCGTACGGGGTGCGCACCGCGACCCGGGGCTGGAACCGGGTCCGGGTGAACTCCGCCACCTCCTGGTCGGCGATGACTGTTCCCTCCTGGAGGCTGACCACCCGGTCGGCGACACGGGCGGCCTCCTTGGGGCACTGCAGCGCGCACAGAACCGTTCCACCGCGCTCGACGTGGGCCCGCACCCGGACATACAGCTCCTCGCCCTCCTCTGCGCGAAGACCCCGCGCCGGGTCGTCGAGCAGGAGCGTCTGAGGGTCGCCCAGCAGCGCCGAGGCGAGGCCGAGCCTGCGGTCCAGGGCGAGGGGGAGCGTCCCGAGTGGCTGTGCCGCCAGATCGGCGAGGCCGACGGCGGCGAGCAGCTCGTCCGCGCGTCGCGTCGGGACACCGGTGGCGGCGCAGAGCATCCGCAGCTGTCCCCGGCAGCTGCGGCCCGGATGCCCCGGCACATCCCCGAGCAGCGCGCCGACCTCCCTGGCCGGACGGGCGATCCGGTGCAGGAGGTTGCCCCGGAAGAAGGTCACGCCACGACCCGGTTCGAGTCCCAGCATCAGCCGCAGCGCGGTGGACTTGCCCGCCCCGGGCGGCCCGAGAAGGACCGTGAACCGCCCCGGAAGGGCCTCAAGGGTGACGTGGTGGACGGCGGGCGGGTGCTCCCGCCGGGGAGCACTGGTGAGTCCGATGGCCTGGAGCATCGCTTCTCTCGCGGAGGTGCGGTGGTGGGGCGACCGCTCAGCGGCGCGGTGACTACCGCAGCACGATAACGCGACAGATCGGACTTTTGACGCAGCGTGAGAATCCGTGTGTCAGATCTCGGGGCGCAGCATCGGAGGGTTGAGCACCGTGGCACCGCCCGCCCGGAAGAGTTGTGCGGGCCGACCGCCCTGGCGCGTGGTCGTCCCGCCCGACGGCACGAGGAAGCCCGGCGTCCCGGTCACCTTGCGATGGAAGTTCCTGGGGTCAAGCGCGACTCCCCACACCGCCTCGTAGACCCGGCGCAGCTCCCCGACGGTGAATTCCGGCGGACAGAATGCCGTGGCCAGCGATGAGTACTCGATCTTGGACCTGGCCCGCTCCACCCCGTCCGCCAGGATCCGCGCGTGATCGAAGGCGAGCGGCGCCGACTGCTCGCCCTCCCGCCCGAAGCCGCCCTCAGGGCCCAGGAGGTCGGCCACCGGCGCCCAGCGCGCCCCGTGGGCGTCACCACCGGCCCGGGGCGCGGGCAGATCGGGGGCCAGCACGAGGTGGGCGACGCTCACCACGCGCATACGGGGGTCCCGCCGCGGATCGCCATAGGTGGCGAGCTGCTCCAGATGCGCTCCGTTGCCCAGGTCGGGGGCGACGGGGTCATGGGCGGACAGCCCGGTCTCCTCGGCGAGCTCCCTGGCGGCCGCGGCCGCCAGGTCCTCGTCACCCCGGACGAAGCCGCCCGGCAACGCCCACCGCCCCTGGTACGGCGGCTCTCCCCGTCGTACGACCAGGGCGCAGAGCTCATGACGGCGCACGGTGAGCACGACCAGGTCGACGGTGACGGCAAAGGGAGGGAAGGCCGACGGGTCGTAGGGAGACATGCCGTGATCATAGTCGTCTGCCTGACGATAAACACTCCTTTCGTCGTGCGGCCCTTCTCTTTCTTCCCTCGCTCCTGACCTCAGGAGCCGCCCCGGCAACGGCTCCGCCAGGCGCTCTCCGCCGTGCTGTCTCCGAGCCCCCTTCCCGGTCCGCGCGGGGCCGTTACAAGC
>NZ_JBHVHF010000080.1:0-27327 GCF_042800315.1 Streptomyces sp. NPDC057638 | reverse complement strand
GTTTCCGGGATCCGGGGCCACAGCCCCCGTCGCGAAGTGATCAGGCGCCGTCGGACTTCTGCCCCACCAGCTGGGACAGCAACTCCATGATCTGCGCGTGGTTCCGTTCCACCGTGGCCTTCAGGCCGGTGACCTCAAACCGCAGTGCGGTCAGGTCCGCCTTGATGATGGTGAACTCGCGGTCGTTCTTTTCCTGGGCCTCTTCGAAGCGCCGCGTCAGGGCGGCGATCTCCGACTGCGCGATGGGGCCCTCGGCCACTGCGGGCCCTCCTGCCAAATCATGAAGTAAGACGGTCATCAGAAGTCCCACGATAACGGCCTCGAAAGACGCTCCGAGGCCATCCTGACCCCGGTGACGACACTTGCGTCAAGAGTGCCCCATCACGATCGCCAAGGGGCTCAGCGCGATGAGTTGATCGCCACGAGTGATCGCTCCCGTACCGCAGACCGACCGGATCGAGCGGTGGGTGCCGGATGACGCTCTCCTATGCCAGCGGCATTTTCAGGATCAGTGCCGAACGCCGTCCCCGGGCGGCACACCAGGGACGAGACCCGCTGGTACCCCGTAGGAGTGAGCGCCGACCGCACATCACCGAATCCGGGGACACCCGTGCCGAACCAGCGGGAGAGTGGGCCGTACCGGATGGGCCAAGAGAGGAGAGGCGTTGCCGAAGGAACTGGTGACCACCTTGAGCGATGGTCGACGGGTTCACTTGCCCGCGACCATTCGCACGATCCGGGAGGCACTGCCTCCGGATCTGCATCGCGACTTCACCGAGGACGTCGAGAACGCGGGACCGGATGAGATTCCCGGTGTCCTCGCACGGTGGGCCCTGCGGACCCCACAGGCCCATGACCCTGGCGAGGACGCGGAGATCGCCCGCATCCGGGCAGGCGATACCTCGGGACTGATCTTCCTGGACCAGGACGACGAGTTCAGGAGCGTCTGATGAGCCTGAGAGTCGCCTTCACACCTGCCGCCGAGGTCGAACGACGCAGCCTGGCGGGAGAACGCCGCAAAGCCTTCGACCGCGGGATGGAGGCAATCGCGTGCAATCCCTACGGCTGCGGGTCGAGTCAGGTCGGGGGCGACCCCGACCGCCGTGATGCCACGGTGTCCAACGTCGCTTTCATTACATACCTCGTGAGCCAGGGCGTACTTACCGTCACCGTCGTCAAGATCGTGGCCTTGCCCTAGCGGATTCCGTCATCGCCGGGCGCGTCGGAGACAGGCCCTCCCGGCTCCCGCCCCCCACATGTCTCAGACCCCGGGCCCTACGCCCGCGCCGCCAGCCAGCCCTTGAGCCCCTGCCCCGGTGCCCGGTCGTTCTCCGGGAGCTTGGGGAGCCGGTGGGGCAGGGCCTGGTACCAGGCGTAGGAGAGGGCGAAGCCGAAGGCCAGGCAGAGGACGCCGCCCACCGCGTCGAGCCAGAAGTGGTTGGCGGTGGCGACGATCACGACCAGGGTCGCGGCCGGGTAGAGCAGGCCGAGGATCTTCGCCCAGGGGGTGGCGGCCACCGCGAAGATGATCAGGCCGCACCACAGGGACCAGCCGGCGTGCATCGAGGGCATCGCCGCGTACTGGTTGGAGACGCTCTTCAGATCGCCGGAGGCCATCGAGCCCCAGGTCTCATGGACCAGGACGGTGTCCACGAAGTCCAGGTGGGGCATGAGCCGAGGGGGAGCGAGCGGATACAGGTAGTAACCGACCAGGGCGACGGCGGTGGTGGCGAAGAGGATCAGGCGGGCGGCGGCGTAGCGGCCGGGGTGCCAGCGGTAGAGCCAGACCAGGACGCCGATGGTGACGATGAAGTGAAGGGTGGCGTAGTAGTAGTTCATCGACACCACCAGCCACTTCACCGAGTTCACGGCCTCGTTGACCGCATGCTCGAAGTTGAGGCCGAGGGCCTTCTCGGCGTCCCAGATCCACTGGGCGTTCTTGATCGCCTGTGCCTTCTGCTCCGGCACGGCGTTACGGATCAGCGAGTACACCCAGTAACTGACCGCGATCAGGAGGATCTCGAACCAGATACGGGGGCGGCGCGGGGAGCGCAGCTCCTGCCAGCGGCTGAGACGGGAGGACGGCCCGGCGGTCTCGCCCTCCATGGGTGTCGACGCGGGGGCCGTCCGGCCATCGAGAGTCTTTACGG
Source organism: Streptomyces sp. NPDC057638 (assembly GCF_042800315.1). Classification (NCBI taxonomy): domain Bacteria; kingdom Bacillati; phylum Actinomycetota; class Actinomycetes; order Kitasatosporales; family Streptomycetaceae; genus Streptomyces; species Streptomyces sp. NPDC057638. The sequence continues at coordinate 25,177 of NZ_JBHVHF010000080.1, read as the reverse complement.
TCGGTTCACCCATGTGACGAGAGTCTGCCAGATTCCCCCGGAGCCCTGATCATCCCTTGGTCGGGTTCCCCGGGGCCCCGGTCCGTCCTGCGGATGACCGACCCCGGAGGGGGCGGGTCAGGAACGACCCCCCGCTCCGGGGCCCGACGCCGTCGAGCCGCGGACCACCAGTTCGGGCATGAAGACGAACTCGCCGTAGGTGGGGGCGGGGGTGCTGGAGCCCGTAGGGGTCGCATTGCCCTGGATCTCCTCCAGCAGGGTGCGGACCGCCGCCTGGCCCATGGCGGGGACCGGTTTGCGGACCGTGGTGAGCGGGGGGTCGGTGAAGGCGATCAGGGGGGAGTCGTCGAAGCCGACGACGGAGATGTCGCGCGGCACCTCAAGGCCCCGGCCCCGGGCGGCCCGGATCGCGCCGAGGGCCATCATGTCGCTGGCGCAGACGACGGCGGTGCAGCCCCGGTCCAGCAGGGCGGAGGCGGCGGCCTGGCCGCCCTCCAGGGTGTAGAGGGAGTGCTGGATCAGCTCGCGCTCGACGGTGACGGGGTCGAGCCCGAGCCGCTGTCCGACGATCCGGACGAACCCTTCGATCTTCCGCAGGACGGGTACGAAACGGCGCGGCCCCAGCGCCAGCCCGATCCGGGTGTGGCCGAGCGCCACGAGATGGGTGACGGCCAGCTCCATCGCCGCCCGGTCGTCCGGGGAGATAAAGGGGGCCGCCACCTTGGGGGAGTACCCGTCGACCAGGACGAAGGGGACGCCCTGGCCGCGCAGCCGCTCATAGCGCTGGGTGTCGGCGGTGGTGTCGGCGTGGAGGCCGGAGACGAAGATGATCCCCGCCACTCCCCGGTCGACCAGCATCTCGGTCAGCTCGTCCTCGGTGGAGCCGCCCGGGGTCTGGGTCGCCAGGATCGGGGTGTAGCCCTGACGGGTCAGGGCCTGGCCGATCACCTGGGCCAGGGCGGGGAAGATCGGGTTCTCCAGCTCGGGGGTGATCAGCCCCACCAGCCCCTCGCTGCGCTGGCGCAGCCGCACCGGACGCTCATAGCCGAGGACGTCCAGTGCGGCGAGCACGGACTGGCGGGTGGTGGCGGCGACGCCGGGCTTCCCGTTGAGGACCCGGCTCACCGTCGCTTCGCTGACCCCCGCCTGAGCGGCTATATCTGCCAGTCGTGCGGGTGTGGTCACAGCAGGGGACTGTACCGGGCGCACGTCAGACCGCCCACCAGACGCAGCTGTCGCCCGGCAGCCGGACCTGTCCGCCGTCGAACTCCAGCGGCGTGGAGGAGAGCACCGGTCGGCCCGGAACGGGCAGCCGGACCTCGTCGGCGAGGGTGTTGAGGGTGCAGACGAGACCCGGGCGGGCGAGGACCAGGGTGCCCTCGGGTCCCTCCCGCCACTCCATCGTCCCGTCGCCCAGGCCCGGCAGTTCCTTGCGGAGCGCGATGGCCGAGCGGTACAGCTCCAGCGTGGAGCGCGGGTCGCCGCTCTGTGCCGCCACCGACAGGCCCGCCCACGCCTCGGGCTGCGGCAGCCAGCTGCCACCCGGCCCGAATCCGTACGGTGCGGAGGTGCCCGACCAGGGCAGCGGCACCCGGCAGCCGTCGCGGAGGCCGTCCTGGCCGTCGCCGCGGAAGAAGGCCGGGTCCTGGCGGACCTCGTCGGGGAGGTCGGTCACCTCGGGCAGGCCCAGTTCCTCGCCCTGGTAGACATAGGCCGAGCCGGGCAGGGCGAGGGTCAGCAGCGCGGCGGCCCGCGCGCGGCGCAGGCCCTGGGCGCCGCCGCCGTAGCGGGTGGTGTGGCGGACCACGTCGTGGTTGGAGAGGACCCAGGTGGTGGGGGCGCCGACCGAGCCGGTCGCGGCGAGGGAGTCGTCGATGACCCGGCGCATCGCGCCCGCGTCCCAGTCGCACGTCAGGAACTGGAAGTTGAACGCCTGGTGCAGTTCGTCGGGGCGTACGTAGAGGGCGAGCCGTTCCGAGGTCGGGGCCCAGGCCTCGGCGACGCCGACGCGTTCGCCCGGGTACTCGTCGAGGATGGTCCGCCAGGCGCGGTGGATCGCGTGGACGCCGTCCTGGTCGAAGAAGGGCAGCACCTGCGCGCCGATCAGCTTGGCCTGCTCGCTGAGCCCGATGTCGGGCAGTCCGGCGGCCTTGACCATGCCGTGGGCGACGTCGATACGGAAGCCGTCGACGCCCAGATCGAGCCAGAAGCGGAGGATGGACGCGAACTCCTCGTGGACCTTCGGGTGCTCCCAGTTGAGGTCGGGCTGCTCGGGCGCGAAGAGGTGGAGGTACCAGTCGCCCTCCTCGGTCCGGCTCCAGGCGGGCCCGCCGAAGACGGACTCCCAGTCATTGGGCGGGAGTTCGCCGCTCTCTCCCCGGCCGGGCCGGAAGTGGTACAGCTCGCGCTCGGGGCCGCCCGCGAGCGCCGCCTGGAACCAGATGTGCTGGTCGGAGGTGTGGTTGGGCACGATGTCGACGATGATCCGCAGCCCCAGCCGATGGGCCTCGCGCACCAGGTCGTCGGCGTCGGAGAGATCACCGAACAGGGGGTCGACGGCCCGGTAGTCGGCCACGTCGTAGCCGCCGTCGGCCTGGGGTGAGGCATAGAAGGGGGTGAGCCAGACGGCGTCCGCCCCCAGGTCGGCGAGGTAGGGCAGTCTGGCCCGCACGCCCCGCAGATCGCCGACGCCGTCCCCGTCGCTGTCGGCGAACGAGCGCACGTACACCTGGTAGATGACGGCGTCACGCCACCAGCCCGCCGAGGGAGCGGCGGTCTGGTCGTCGCGGAGGGTGGGAGCGAGCTCCTGGGTCATGTGCGGTCCCTTGTAAGTCGTCACAGCGATGGTCGTGCGTCGTGCGGATGCGTACGGGGTGATGGATGAGGTTACGTATGGGGATGATTCCCCTCGAATCGCCGGGTCACGCGCGAGGTGCGGACCCGATGGTCATCCCCGGGGCGGAGAGGCCGGTTCCTCTCGCGATCCCCCAAGCCGAGAGGCCGGTTCACGACCTCGTCGCCCGGGGGGCGAGGCCGGTTCACGGCGTCTTCGCCCCCGCTTCCCCCTGCCTGACGGGTCATCCCTTGGTGCCGCCCGCCGTCAGTCCGGCGACGAGGTGCTTCTGGGCGAAGAAGAAGAGCAGCCCGGCCGGAACCATGATCAGTACGGAGGAGGCGGTCAGCAGGCCCCACTCGGCCCGGTGCGGGCCGACGAAGGTCTGGAGGCCCACCGCGAGGGTGTACTTGGTCTCGCTGCTCATGAACGAGGTGGCGAAGGCGACCTCGCCCCAGGCGGTGAGGAAGGTGTAGAAGGCGGTCACCGCCAGACCCGGCCGCGCCAGCGGCACGATCAGCCGCCAGAAGGTGCCGAACGGGGTGAGCCCGTCCACCCGGCCCGACTCGTCGATCTCGGTGGGGATGGTGTCGAAGTACCCCTTGAGCATCCAGGCGCAGAAGGGCACCGACACCGAACAGTAGGTGAGGATCAGTCCGCCGTAGCTGTCCAGCAGTCCCAGCCGGCCCAGGATGTTGTAGAGCGGGACGATCAGCACCGCCACCGGGAACATCTGGCAGATCAGGAAGGTCCACATCAGCGGCTTGTGCCCGGGGAAGCGCATCCGGGAGACCGCGTAGCCCGCGCTGGCCGCGATCAGCACGCCCACCAGCATCGTCCCGGCCGCGATCAGCGCCGAGTTGAGGAACCAGGTCAGGAACTCGGTGTCACCGAGGACATGGGTGTAGTTGGAGAGCGTGAAGCCCTCCATCTCCATCGGGTGGGTCCAGCCGTTCTCCCCCCGGACGGAGACCAGCACCACGAAGACGATGGGGAAGAGCGCGATCAGCGAGGCGAGGACCAGCGTGGTGTGCAGGGCTATCGACGCGCCACGGGAGCGCTCGCCGCGCGGGCGCGTGCGGACGGTGCTCACTTGGCGGCCTCCTGGCGCTTGAGCATCGAGCGGTAGAAGACGGAGAAGACCAGCAGCAGCGAGAGGATCACGATCCCGTACGAGGCCGAGCCCGCGTAGTCGCGCACCCCCTGGAAGGCCAGCCGGTAGGCGTAGGTCACCAGGATCTCGCTCTCGGTGCCGCCCGCCTGTCCGATCACCAGGTAGATGATCGGGAACATGTTGAACGTCCAGATCGTGCCCAGCAGGACGATGGTCGAGCTGACCGGCCGCAGCCCGGGCAGGGTCACATGCCGGAACCGCTGCCAGGGCGAGGCGCCGTCCATCTCGGCGGCCTCGTGCAGCTCGCGCGGGATGGACTGGAGGCCGCCGAGGATGGCGACCATCATGAACGGCACCCCGAGCCAGGTGTTGACCGCGATCACCGACAGCTTCTGGATGAAGGGGTCGCCCAGCCAGTCGACCGGGCCCATCCCGATCTTCCCCAGGAGCCCGTTGAGGACACCGTTGTCGGTGTTGTACATCAGCTTCCAGGCGAAGGCGGCGACGAACGCCGGCACCGCCCACGGCAGGATCAGCAGCACCCGGTAGAGCGAACGCCCGCGCATCCGCCGGTTGAGCAGCAGCGCCAGTCCGAGCCCGATGGTGTAGTGCAGCACCACACAGCTCGCGGTCCACAGGACCGTCCAGGTCAGCCGGGGGTAGAAGGACCCCTCCCGGCCGGAGAGGATGTTCCAGTAGTTGTCGAGCCCGACGAACGCGTAGGACGCCGGGACCTCGAAGTCACCGATGGTCCGGCCGATGTTGGCCTCGTTGGCGTCGGTGAAGGAGAGATAGATGCCCCGGCCGAGCGGATAGCCGACGAGCACACCGAGGACGATCGCCACCGGCAGGACCATGGCCCACGCGTACCAGTGGGTGGTGAAGGACCGTCTGGTCCTGACTATGAGGCTGCTCATCTCTCTCCGTACGTACGGGGGGCGGCTCGGCGAGGTGCTGGTGCCGCGGTGGGCCGGTGGACCGGTTCCCGCGGGCGGAAGACGGTGTGGACCGGCCCGGTCCGCTGGACGCGTCGGATCCGGCGGGGCGACGCGAGGATCCGTCAGCGGACCGGACCGGGGCTGGGGGAGCGCGGGCGGGACGTGTGAAACGGACCTAGCCGACCTTGTAGTCCTTCAGCAGCTTGGTGTTCCACTCCTTCGCCAGCGCGTCCAGGCCGTCCTTCGGGGAGACGTCACCGCGCAGGATCTTCACGTAGTGCTGGTCGAAGGCGACGAACAGATCGCCGACACCGGGGATCACCGGACGGGTCTTCGCGACCGAGAGGGCCTGCTGGAACGCCTTCTTCGCCGGGTCGGCGGTGACGGCGGCGGTGTAGGCGGAGGTGCGCGTCGGGAGGGTGTTGATCTCCTTGGCGGTCAGCTCCTGGCTCTTGGTGGAGGACATGAACTTCACGAAGAGGTAGGCCGCGTCCTTGTTACGGGAGCCCCGGTAGACGGAGTAGTTGTGGCCGCCGATGGGGGCCGCGGCGGTACCGGCGGAACCACCCGGGATGCTGGCGATGCCGAGGTTGTCCTTGTTCTTGAACGCCTTGCCCGCGTAGGCGTCGGAGACCGACCACGGGCCGTTGACGATCATCGCGACCTTGCCGTCCTTGAAGGACGTCTGCGCGGCGACATAGCCGTCGGTGGTGGCGGGCTTCACGGCGACATCGGGCTTGACCAGCTTCAGCGCGGTCTCCATGGCCCTGACCGCCTGCGGGGAGTTGACGGTGATCCGCTTGCCGTCGACATCCAGCATGTCGCCACCCTCGCCGTAGAGGAACGGCAGCGAGAAGTAGCCCTCGGGGTTGAGCTGGGTGCCGGTGACCCCGGTCTTCGCCTTGATCGTCCTGGCGGTGGCGAGGAACTCGTCCCAGGTGGCCGGGGGCCTGGTGATGCCCGCCCTGGCGAAGATCTCCTTGTTGTAGAGCAGCCCGAGGGTGTCGGTGACCTGGGGGACGCCGACCGTCTCGCCCTTGAACTTGGCGGTCTCCAGGGGGCCGGGGAGGAAGTCGGCGGTGTTGTCGAGGGCGGGGGTGCCGTCCAGCGGCTGGAGATAGCCGAGGTTGGCGAAGCCCGCGGACCAGCCGACGTCGGTGCGGATGACGTCCGGGGCGCCCTTGCCGTTCTGGGCGGCGGTCTTGAACTTCTGCTCGGCCTGGTCGAACGAGACCGAGGTGCGGTCGACCTTGATCTTGGGGTACTCCGCCTGGAAGGCGGCGATGAGCTTGTCGTATGTGGGGCCCTCGGCCTCGTTCGAGGTGTCCCACCAGGTGATGGAGCCGCTGACGCTCTGCGGGTCCTCGGCGGCCTTCTTGCCGCTGCTGTCGCTGGTGGTGTCGCTGCCGCCGCAGGCGGTGGCGGTCAGAGCCAGTACGCCCGCTATCGCGGCGACTGTCATGCCCCTGCGCATCATGAACTCCTCGTTGAGATCAGGTGCCCCGCCTGCCTCTGCCTCGGGCCGGGCTGCTGCGGCGTGAAGTTAACAGTCTTGCAAGACTTTGCGAAAGAGTTTTCAGAAAGAAAACGGCCTGTTTTCCCGGTTGTGACCTCGCCGTGTCCTGGGGGTTGACCACGGGTCAGTACTGCTCCTACGGTCTGCTGCCAGCGGGGCGCGGTGCTCGCTGCAAGAACCGGCAGAAAAGTTCAAGAGCCTTTCAGGGCATGACGCGTTGTCTCGCAAGGCGCTTCCCCCACCCGTTGCACAGTGCTGTGCAAGGAGGAGTTATGGCCAGCAGACGCACACCCGGAACCGGAACCAGACAGGGCCTGGCCGCCGCGCTCGCCCTCGTGGCGGGGGCGGCGGTCGCGACAGGCCCGGCGCCCGCCGCCTCGGCGGCGCCGCTCGCGCCGCCCGGTGCCAAGGACGTCACCGCCGTCCTCTTCGCGTGGCGCTTCGACTCGGTCGCCCGCGCCTGCACGGAGCGACTGGGCCCCGACGGCTATGGATACGTGCAGGTCTCGCCCCCGCAGGAACACATCCAGGGCCCCCAGTGGTGGACCTCGTACCAGCCCGTCAGCTACAAGATCGCCGGGCGGCTCGGGGACCGCGCCGCGTTCCAGCGGATGGTGAACACCTGCCACGCCGCCGGGGTCAAGGTCGTCGCCGACGCCGTCATCAACCACATGGCGGCCGGGGACGGTGTGGGGACCGGCGGCTCCCCGTACACCAAGTACGACTACCCCGGTGTCTACTCCGGCTACGACAACGACGACTGCCGCCACCCCATCACCAACTACCAGGACCGCTGGCACGTCCAGCACTGCGAACTCGTCGGACTCGCCGACCTCGACACCGGGGAGGAGTACGTACGCGGCCGGATCGCCGCCTACCTCGACGACCTCCTCTCCCTCGGCGTCGACGGCTTCCGGATCGACGCCGCCAAGCACATGCCCGCCGCCGACCTCACCGCCATCAAGGCCCGGCTGAGCCGCCCCGACGTCTACTGGAAGCAGGAAGCCATCCACGGCGAGGGCGAACCCATCGCCCCCGCGGAGTACCTGGGCACCGGCGACGTCCAGGAGTTCCGCTACGGACGCGACCTGAAGCGGATCTTCCAACGGGAGCGGCTGGCCTACCTCAGGACCTTCGGCGAGGCGTGGGGCTACCTTCCGTCGGCCAAGGCCGGGGTGTTCGTCGACAACCACGACACCGAACGGCTCGGCGACACCCTGAACTACAAGGACGGCGCCGACTACACCCTCGCCAATGTCTACATGCTGGCCTGGCCCTACGGCTCCCCGGACATCCACTCCGGCTACGAGTGGACCGACAAGGACGCCGGGCCGCCGAACGGAGGGCGGGTGGACGCGTGCTGGCGCGACGGCTGGAAGTGCCAGCACGCCTGGCCCGAGATCGCCTCCATGGTCGGGTTCCGCAACGCGGTACGGGGAGAACCGGTGACGCGGTGGTGGGACGACGGCGGTGATGTCATCGCCTTCGGGCGCGGCGGGAAGGGGTTCGTGGCGCTCAACGGGTCGTCCGTGGCGGTGAGCCGGATTTTCGACACCGGGCTGGCGGCGGGGGTCTACTGCGACGTCCAGTCGCGCCGGACCGTCACGGTCCCGGCCTCGGGCCAGCTCCCCGCGACCCTCCCGCCCCGCACGGCCCTCGCCCTCCACACCGGCGCCCGTACCTGCGTGTAGCGCCCCCTGCGGTCGCGGCCCGTACCCGAGGGAGCGGGTCCGTAAGAGACTTTGAGAGCAAGGAGACAACGCGTGTTGAGAGAGCGACGAGTGCGCCAGGCACTCGTCACCGTGACCGCCGCCGCCCTGTGCGTCGGGCTGCTGCCCGCCCTCGCCAGCGCTCAGGCGCCGGGCGAGAAGGCCCCCGCACCCCCCAGCACCAAGGCGCTCGCCGCCGAGGCGGCGCGCGCGGCGCGGGACGATCTGACCCGGGAGCAGTTCTACTTCGTCCTGCCGGACCGTTTCGCCCAGGGCGACCCCCGCAATGACCGGGGCGGTATCCCCGGCGGCCGTCTCGACCATGGCTTCGACCCCACCGACAAGGGCTTCTACCAGGGTGGTGACCTCAAGGGCCTGACCCGGAAGCTGGACTACATCAAGGGTCTCGGCACCACCGCCCTCTGGCTGGCGCCGATCTTCAAGAACCGCCCGGTGCAGGGTGCGGGCAAGGACGCCTCGGCGGCCTACCACGGCTACTGGATCACCGACTTCACCCAGGTGGACCCGCACTTCGGCACCAACGCCGAGCTGCGGGAGCTGATCGACAAGGCCCACGCCAAGGGACTCAAAGTCTTCTTCGATGTGATCACCAATCACACGGCCGACACCGTCGACTACGCGGAGAGGACATACGGCTACAAGCCCAAGGGCTCCCATCCCTATCTCGACCGCACCGGCCGCCCGTTCGACGACCGCGCCGGGGTCCCGGAGGTCGACGCCGACTCCTTCCCGTACACCCCCCGCCCCCGCGACACCGCCAAGGTCCCGGCCTGGCTCAACGACCCCACGATGTACCACAACCGGGGTGATTCGACCTTCGCGGGCGAGAGTTCCGAGCAGGGTGACTTCGCCGGTCTGGACGATCTGTGGACCGAGCGGCCCGAGGTCGTCCGGGGCATGGAGAAGATCTATGAGCGCTGGGTGCGCGACTTCGATATCGACGGGTTCCGTATCGACACGGTGAAACACGTCGACATGGAGTTCTGGACCCAGTGGGCGACGGCGCTGGACACCTACGCCGCCCGGCGGGGCCGCGAGGACTTCTTCATGTTCGGTGAGGTCTACTCGGCCGATCCGGCGGTGACCGCGCCCTATGTGACCCGGGGACGGCTGGATTCCACCCTGGACTTCCCGTTCCAGGACGCGGCGCGGGCCGTCGCCTCGCGGGGCGCGCCCGCCGGGAAGCTGGCGGAGGTGTTCGCGCAGGACCACCGGTACACCGCCGACCGGGCCAACGCCTACAACCAGGTGACGTTCCTCGGCAACCATGACATGGGCCGCTTCGGCACCTTCCTGAAGCAGGACAACCCGGGCGCCAGCGACGCCGAACTGCTGCGCCGGTCCCGGCTCGCCAACGAGCTGATGTTCCTCTCGCGCGGCAACCCGGTCGTCTACTACGGCGATGAGCAGGGCTTCACGGGCGCGGGCGGCGACAAGGACGCCCGGCAGACCCTGTTCGCCTCCACCACCCCGGACTATCTGGACGACGACCAGATCGGCACGGACCGCACCCATGCCCAGGACGCCTACGACACCGGCCATCCGCTCTACCGCTCGATCGCCGCGCTGTCGCGGCTGACCCGCCAGCACCCGGCGCTCCGCGACGGCGTCCAGCTCCCGCGCCATGCCCGAGGCTCGCTCTACGCGCACTCCCGGATCGACCCCGTACAGCCGTATGAGTACGTGGTCGCCGTCAACAACGGCACCGCCCCCACCACCGCGACCCTGACCACCGCCACCCCGCAGAGCCGGTTCCGTCCCCTGTACGGCACCACCGCGCCCGCCACCAGCGACCGCGCCGGACAGCTCACCGTCACCGTCCCCGCGCTCTCCTCCGTCGTGCTGCGCGCCGACCGGACCGTGCCCGAACCGCAGGGCGCGCCCACCATCGGTCTGACGGTCCCGCCCGCCGGGGCCACCGGGGCGGTGGAGATCTCCGCCGACGCCGACGGCGGCACCCTCGGCCGGGTCGTCTTCGCCGCGCAGGCCGGCGACGGCCCCTGGCGCACCCTCGGCACCGCCGACCGCGCGCCCTACCGGGTCACCCAGCACCTCGACCCGAAGCTGGCGCCCGGCACCCCGCTGCGCTACAAGGCCGTCGTCGTGGACGCCCGTGGCCGTACCGCCGCCGCGCTCGGCTCCACCACCTCCGGTACGGTCCCGCCGCCGCGCAAGCCGGTCGCGGTCGAGCGGGAGTACGCCGTCGTCCACTACCGGCGGCCCGGTGGCGACTACGACGGCTGGACGCTGCGCGTCGGCGACCGTGCGGCCGCCTTCACCGGCCGCGACGCCTATGGCGCGTTCGCCTGGGTGAAGCTCGACCAGAACGCGCCGGGTTCCCTCACGTACACCGTCGAGAAGGACGGCCGCGCGGACGGCCCGGCGCGGACCGTCGACCTGGCCCGCACCGGGCAGGTCTGGGTCGCGCAGGGCGAGGACGGGCAGGCCGAGCGCGCGCCCGACGGCGCCTATCCGCCGCAGGACAAGAACACGGCCGTCCTGCACTACCAGCGCCCGGACGGCGCGTACGACGGCTGGGGCCTGCACACCTGGACCGGCGCGGCGAACCCGACCGACTGGGCGAAGCCGCTGACGCCCGTCCGCCAGGACGCGTACGGGGTGACCTTCGAGGTCCCGCTCGCGCCCGGCGCCACCTCGCTCAGCTACATCCTGCACAAGGGCGACGAGAAGGATCAGCCCGCCGACCAGTCCCTGGACTTCGCCACCCACTCCCGCGAGGCGTGGCTGCTCTCCGGCCGGCCGAGGCCGCTGCTGCCGCAGCCCACGGGCGCGGGCTCGCTCGACCTCACCAAGGCCGAGGCGCAGTGGATCGACCGGGACACCGTCGTCTGGAAGGTGAAGGCGACCGACGCCACCAGCGAACAGCTCGTCTACGCGCCCGGTGACCGGCCCCTCACCATCGTGGACGGCGCCCTGAGCGACGAGGGCCGCTGGCTGCGGCTGGGCCGCACCACCCTGACCGAGGCGCAGAAGGCGAAGTTCCCGCACCTCGGGGACTATCCGGCGTTCAGCGTCGACCCGCGCGACCGGGACCGGGTCCCCGCCGCCCTGCGCGGCCAGCTCATCGCCACCCAGCGCGCGGCCTCGGGGGCCCTGCTCGCGGCGACCGGGGTGCAGATACCGGGGGTCCTGGACTCCCTGTACGCGGCCCGGGCCGCCGACGCCCGCCTGGGGCCGGTCTTCACGGCGGGCCGTCCGACGCTGTCGTTGTGGGCCCCCACCGCCCGTACCGTCTCCCTCGAACTCGGCGGCCGGACCGTTCCCATGCGCCGGGACGCGGCGACCGGTGTCTGGTCGGTCCGGGGGACGAAGGGCTGGACCGGCAAGCCCTACCGCTACCGGGTGACCGTCTGGGCCCCCACGGTCCGGAGACTTGTCACCAACCTGGTCACCGACCCCTACTCCACCGCCCTGACCACCGACTCCGCCCGCAGCCTCGTCACCGACCTGGCCGACCCGGCCCTGGCGCCGAAGGGCTGGAAGACGCTGCGGAAACCCGCCGCCGTGCCGCCACGGGACGCCCAGATCCAGGAGCTGCACATCCGTGACTTCTCCGTCGCCGACCGCACCGCCCGCCACCCCGGCCAGTACCTGGCCTTCACCGACCGCGCGTCGCAGGGGATGCGGCACCTGACCAAGCTGGCCCGGAGCGGCACCTCGTACGTCCATCTGCTGCCCGCCTTCGACATCGGCACCATCCCCGAGCGCAAGCGGGACCAGCTGCGGCCCGGGTGCGATCTGTCGGTGTACGCGCCCGACTCGGCCGAACAGCAGGCGTGTATCGCCAAGGTCGCCGCGAAGGACGCCTACAACTGGGGCTACGACCCGCTCCACTACACCGTCCCCGAGGGGTCCTACGCCTCCGACCCCGAGGGAACCCGCCGTACGGTCGAGTTCCGGAAGATGGTCCAGGCCCTCAACGGCACCGGGCTGCGCACGGTCATGGACGTGGTCTACAACCACACCGTCGCCGCCGGGCAGTCCGAGAAGTCGGTGCTGGACCGGATCGTCCCCGGCTACTACCAGCGCCTCCTCGCCGACGGCACCGTCGCCACCTCCACCTGCTGCGCCAACACCGCGCCCGAGAACGCGATGATGGGCAAGCTCGTGGTGGACTCCATCGTCACCTGGGCGAAGGAGTACAAGGTCGACGGCTTCCGGTTCGACCTCATGGGCCACCACCCCAAGGCCAATATGCTCGCCGTGCGCCGGGCGCTCGACGCGCTGACGGTGGCCCGGGACGGCGTCGACGGGAAGCGGATCCTGCTCTACGGGGAGGGCTGGAACTTCGGCGAGATCGCCGACGACTCCCGCTTCGTCCAGGCCACCCAGAAGAACATGGCCGGGACCGGCATCGCCACCTTCTCCGACCGCGCCCGCGACGCCGTCCGGGGCGGCGGGCCCTTCGACGAGGACCCCGGCGTCCAGGGCTTCGCCTCCGGCCTCTACACCGACCCCAACCCGGCCGTCCCGCAGGGCAGCCCGGCCGAGCAGCGCGCCCGGCTGCTCCACTACCAGGACCTGATCAAGGTCGGGCTCACCGGCAACCTCGCCGACTACACCCTCACCGACAGCACGGGCCGCACGGTCAAGGGCTCCGAGGTCGACTACAACGGCGCCCCGGCCGGATACGCCGCCGCCCCCGGCGACGCCCTCGCCTACAGCGACGCCCACGACAACGAGACCCTCTACGACGCGCTCGCCTTCAAACTGCCCGCGACCACCTCACCCGCCGACCGGGCCCGGGCCCAGGTCCTGGCGATGGCGGTCTCCACCCTGGCGCAGGGCCCCTCGCTCTCCCAGGCCGGAACCGACCTGCTGCGCTCGAAGTCGCTCGACCGCAACTCCTACGACAGCGGTGACTGGTACAACGCCCTCCACTACGACTGCCGCGACGGCAACGGCTTCGGCCGTGGACTGCCGCCCGCCGCCGACAACCAGCCCAAGTGGCCGCACGCCAGACCGCTGCTCACCGCGCCCGGACTGACCGTCGGCTGCGCCCAGATCGAGGGCGCGTCCGCCGCCTTCCGCGACCTCCAGACCATCCGTACCACCGAACCCGCCCTCAGCCTGCCGACGGCCCAGGCGGTACGGGAGGCCGTGTCCTTCCCGCTCTCCGGGCCGGGAGAGACGCCGGGCGTCATCACCATGACGGCGGGTGACCTGGTGGTCGTCTTCAACGCGACCCCGGCGGCGCGGGAACAGCGGGTGCCGTCGCTGGCGGGCACCGGATACACCCTCCACCCGGCGCAGTCCTCGGGCTCCGACCCCGTGGTGCGCTCCTCCGCCTACGACCGCGCCTCCGGCACCTTCACCGTCCCGGCGCGTACGGTGGCGGTCTTCTCCCGCTCCTGACGCGAGGGGGCGCCCCGTCCGGGGCGCCCCCATGAGCCGACCTGCTCCTGCCTATGCCTGGCGGCTTCGCTGCCGGGGCACCACCGGCACCACCGGTGCCGCCAGCACCAGCAGCCGGGCGGCCAGATCGCCGAACGGCCCCCGCGCCGTCTCGCCCTCCAGCGCCCGCGAGATCACCTCGGCCGTCTCCTCGTCGTACGCCGCGCCGACCGCGCACAGCGCCGCGAAGTCCTGCACCAGCTTCCGCTCCAGCTCCGCGCGCGGCACCTCGCGGCCATCCAGCCACAGCAGCGCCGTCGTCTCCGCGAGCGACACCCAGGACCGCACCACCAGCGCCAGCCGCACCGGGGGCCGGTCCACCCTCAGATGGGCCAGGATCTCCTCGTACGCGGCCTTCCGTACCTCGTCGACCATCGCGTTGGTGGTCGTGGACCCCGCCGACGGGCCACCGCGCATCAGCGCGGAGAAACCGGGCCCGTGCTCGTCCACGAAGTCGAAGAACCGGCCCATCACCCGCAGCAGCCGCAGACCGAGAGGGCCCTCATGGGGCTCCCGGAACCGGGTGGCCAGCTCGTCGGCCGCGCGCCGCAGCGCCGCCTCGTACAGCGACTGCTTGCCCGGGAAGTAGTGGTAGACCAGCGGCCGGGAGATCCCGGCCGCCTGGGCGATCTCATCGATGGAGACCTCGTCGGGGGAGCGGGAGCTGAACAACTCCAGCGCCACGCCGATCAGTTGCTCTCTGCGCTCCTTGACGCCCATCCTGCGGCGCACCCCGGTCGTCATGGACTCAGAGTACCCAGCCGCCTAGCGCAACAGTTCGGACCGGGGCGGCCGCGCGACGGGGATCAGCCACCCGCGTTCAGACCCGTTCCGCGGCCCTCTCCCGTTCCGCGCCGTCCGTGCCGCCCACGCCGTGCTCCATCACCGGCAGCCGCCGCAGGGCCCTCGGGGTACGCCAGTTGCGTTCCCCCAGCAGCGCCATCACCGACGGCAGCAGCACCATCCGTACCACCGTCGCGTCCAGCAGCACCGCGACCGCCAGTCCCACCCCCATCTGCTTCATGTCCTGCATGGAGAGGGTGCCGAAGACGGCGAAGACGGCGACCATGATGGCGGCCGCGCCCGTGATGGCGCCCGCCGTGGAGCGGATGCCCTCGGCGATGGCGGCGGGGGTGGTGGCGCCGTGGTCACGGGCCTCGCGGATCCGGGAGACGACGAAGACGTGGTAGTCCATGGAGAGGCCGAAGAGGACGACGAGGACGAAGAGCGGGATCCAGCTCTGGATCGCGCCCACCGCCTCCGTGCCGAGGAGCGAGGCTCCCCAGCCGTGCTGGAAGACGGCGACCATCACTCCGTACGCGGCGGCGACGGAGAGCAGGTTGAGGGCGATCGAGGTCAGGGCGATGACATAGGAGCGGAAGCAGAAGAGCATCAGCAGGAACGTCACGGCGGTGATGAAGGCGAGCACCGGGGCGATGCCGCGCCGCAGCTGGTCGTTGAAGTCGACGGACTCGGCCAGCTCTCCGGTGACGTACGCCGTCGCGCCGGTGCCGTCGAAGGCGGCGGGGACGGTCTTCTCGCGCAGGGTGGTCAGGGCCGCCTTGGAGCGGGAGTCGCCGCCGTCACCGGCGAGCGGTACCTCGATCTCGGCGATGTTCTCGGCGCGGTGGACGGTGACCGCGTCGAAGCGGGCCAGCGCCGTACGGACCTCGGGGGCGTCGATGTCATCGGCCGCGACGACCACACGGGCGGGCTCCGGGCCGCCGGGGAAGCTGCGGGTGATGCGGTCGTGGGCGATGGCCAGGGTGGAGTCGGAGCCGAACTGCTTGTCCATGCCGAGCTGTTCGGTGCGGATGCCGAGGGCGGGGGCCGCGAGCGCCAGCAGGATGACGGTTCCCAGGGCCGCGAAGAGCTTCGGGCGGGTCAGGACGGGCCGCAGCAGCCGCGCGGCGAACGCGCCCCCCTGCTGCCCGGCCGCCCGGGCCCCCCGGCGCCGTCCCAGCAGCGGCACCCGGCCCGCGTCCACCCGGTCGCCCAGCCACGCCAGCAGCGCCGGGAGCACGGTCACCGACCCCACCATCGCGATGGCCACCACCAGGATCGTCGCGACGGCGAAACCCTCGAAGAGCATCAGCCCGGAGAGGAACATCCCCGCCATGGCCACCATCACCGTGAGCCCGGAGACCAGCACCGCCCGCCCGCTCGTGGCGGCGGCGATCCGCAGCGCGGTGTCGGCGTCCCGGCCCGCCGCGCGTTCGTCGCGCTCGCGGCGCAGGTAGAAGAGGCAGTAGTCGACGCCGACGGCCAGCCCCATCAGGAACATCACCGAGTAGGTGGTCGTGAAGAGGTGGAGCTGGTGGCTGACGAGCGCCAGCAGTCCGTACGCGGCGGCGCAGGCGGTCAGCGCCAGGGCGACCGGCAGCAGCGCGGCGACCACCGCGCCGAACGCGACCAGCAGGATGCCGAGCGCGAGCGGGATCGCCGTCAGCTCCGCCTTGACGAAGTCGTCGGCGAGCAGGTCGTTGAGCCACTTCTCGGCGCTGGCCTCGCCGAACTGGTGCAGCTCCACCTCCGGGTGGGCGTCCGCGGTCTCCCGTACCGCGTCGAGGACGGGCGGGACGCGGTCCGCCGCCTGCTCGGAGTCGCCGCGCATCTCGAACGTGACCAGCGCCTCCCGGCCGTCCTTCGAGGCGAGCGGGGCGCCGGTGTTCTGGACCCGGCCGGTCTCCTTCAGCGCCCGGACCAGATCGCCCGCGGCGCGCTCCCAGCCGCCCGGGGAGTCCGCGGCCACCAGGACCGTCTCGGCGGCCGGGCTGTCCAGGCCCGCGTCGTCGAGGATCTTCTGGGCGCGGGCCGAGTCGCCGGTGCCCTGCTCGGACTCGGTCATCTCCACGGTGCCGGACGCGCCCCCGAGGACGGCGGCCAGGACCACGAACAGCAGCCAGCCGAGGATGGCCTTCTTACGGTGGTGCGCGCTCCATACGCCGACGCGCGCGGCGAGGTTGCCCCTCATCGGTTCTCTTTCTCTCCCACGACTTCTCTCCCACGACACGGCCTGGGCCACGTCCTGCCTGGTCGGCGGCGCCGCTGCGCGCCGGGTTACGACGCTAGGAGCCGGGCCCGCGCGTCCCCAGCCGTCAGGCCCCCCTCCGCCCGGGGGCTGGGGCGAGCCCCGGGGGGTGGTGCCAGCACCACCCCCCTCCGGTGTCAGGGGCCCGTGCCAGGGACGATGCCCCGGGGAGAGACTGGTCCCGCGTGCGCGGTGCGACGGCGTACGGAACGGACGTACACGCGTACAGAAGTACGGACGTACGCAGATGAGGGAGAGGGCCGATGGGCGGGCGGGCGACAGGGGACGGCGCGGGCGGCGTGGACGAGAGTGCCGGGGGCTTCGGGGAGCGGGCCCGTGACGCCCTGCTCGCCAGCGGGCGGGGACTGGCCCTCGGGCTGCTCGGGATCACCGTGTCGGTGCTGCTCTTCGTGCTCTCCCTGGTGTCGGTCGTGCTGATCCCCCTCGGGGTGGGCGTGTTCACCACCCCGGCCCTGCTCGGTCTGGTGCGCGCCCACGCCGCCCGGCGGCGGCTGCTGGCCGCGCGCTGGACCGGGACCCGGATCCCGGCCTCGTACCGTGCGGTCCGCGACCCCCGCACCGGGATCACCGGCCAGGTCGAGCGCTGCGCGGTGATGCTGAAGGACCCGGCGACCTGGCGGGACATCCAGTGGCTGCTGGTGGATATGACGGCGGGCGCGGTCGTCGCCCTGCTCGCCCCGGGCCTGATCCTCAACGGCCTCTTCGGGATCCTGCTGGTGCTCGGCCTGTGGGTGCCGATCGTGGACGCCAACAACGCCGCGTACTGGTACACCTTCGTCCCCGTGAACGGCTGGGGTACGGCGGGACTGGCCGCCCTCGTCGGCGCCGGGCAGCTCGCGGCGGCGGTGTGGGGCAACACCGCTCTCGTACGGACCCATATGGTGCTGACGGGCGCCGCCCTCAAGCCCGGCCGGGAGCGGGAACTGGAGGAGCGGATCGGGCGGCTCACCGAGACCCGGCACGATGCCGTGGACTCCTCGGCGGCCGAGCTGCGCCGCATCGAACGCGACCTCCACGACGGCGCGCAGGCGCGGCTGGTCGCGGTCGGGATGAGCCTCGGCACGGTCGAGGCGCTGCTGGAGAAGGACCCGGAGAAGGCCCGTGAGCTGCTGGCGGCCGCGCGCGCGACCTCCGCCGAGGCCCTGGCCGAACTGCGCGACCTGGTGCGCGGGATCCATCCGCCCGTGCTGGCCGAACGGGGTCTCGGCGACGCCGTGCGCGCCCTCGCCCTGCGGCTGCCGCTGGCCGTCGAGGTGGACGTGGAACTCCCGGGCCGGGCGGAGGAGCCGGTGGAGTCGGCGGCCTACTTCGCCGTCAGCGAGGCCCTCGCCAACGCGGTCAAGCACGCCGGTGCCCGGCGGATCTGGGTGGACATCTCCTACGAGCAGGACGCGATCCGCGTCTCCGTCACCGACGACGGGCGCGGCGGGGCACGGATCGGCGCCGGATCGGGGCTGACCGGGGTGGAGCGGCGGCTGGGTACATTCGACGGCGTCCTGGCCGTCAGCTCGCCCGCGGGCGGCCCCACCATGGTCACCATGGAGATCCCTTGCGCGTTGTCCTAGCCGAAGACCTCTTCCTGCTCCGCGACGGGCTGGTGCGCCTGCTGGAGGCGTACGGCTGCGAGATCGTCGCGGCGGTGGAGAGCGGCCCCGAACTCACCCGGGCGCTGGCGGAACTCGACCCGGACGTCGCCGTCGTCGATGTCCGGCTCCCCCCGTCCCACACCGACGAGGGCCTCCAGTGCGCCCTCGCCGCCCGCCGCGCCCGCCCCGGACTGCCGGTCCTCGTCCTCTCCCAGCACGTGGAACGGCTGTACGCGCGGGAACTGCTCGCCGACGGCGACGGCGGGGTGGGCTATCTCCTCAAGGACCGGGTCTTCGACGCCGACCAGTTCGTGGACGCGGTCCGCCGGGTCGCGGCGGGCGGCACCGCGATGGACCCCCAGGTGATCTCCCAGCTGCTGGACCGCCGCGCCAAGGACCGCCCCCTGGGCGGGCTCACCCCGCGCGAGGTCGAGGTCCTGGAACTGATGGCCCAGGGCCGCTCCAACGCGGCCATCGCCGCCGCCCTGGTGGTGACCGAACGCGCGGTCGCCAAACACACCTCCAACATCTTCGCGAAGCTGGGGCTGCCGGTCTCGGACGACGACAACCGCCGGGTGCTGGCGGTGCTGGCGTATCTGGACCGCTGACCGCCGCGCGCTGACCGCCGCCCGCAACCGCTGACCGCACCCGGCCCGGCGGCAGGAAGGCCGTCCGTGACAGCAAGACGCCCCAGGGCCCCGTCCTCACGCTGTCCCGCCGCGCTGTCCCGCCACGCTGTCCCGCCGCGCCTGGACGGGGCCTGGTGACCCTCGCCCGTAGCACCACTCTCCAGCGCGGGCCCCGCCCCGCCCGGCTCCCCCGCCGGGCGGGGTTTCCGCTGTCCGGAGGCCCGGTTCGCGAGGACTCCGCCATCAGTGCGGGTTCCCCTTCGCCACCGCCCCGCCGTCCGTGTCGCTGGGCGCGGTCCCGGTAGCGTGCGCCGCGCACAGCACGGCGGCACCACGGAGGCACGGATGGCGAACCCCGGGCGACACCACGGCGGCCCCTCCCGCAGGGTCCTCGTGGGGAGCGCCGCCGCGCTCGGTGCCGCCGCCGCGCCGACCCCGGCGGCCGCCCGGGCCCGGCGCGCGCCCACCGCACCCGCCCGTGCCGCCCTCGCCCGGCTGCTGCCCGCCCACGCGGCCCAGTTCCACCTCCGTACGCTGTCCGCCGACGGTCCCGACCGGTTCCGTGTCACCGGTACCCCCGGCCGGATCGAGGTCGCGGCCACCACCCCCGTCGCCGCCCTCACCGGCGTCCACTGGTATCTGAAGTACGTCTGTGACGCGCATCTGTCCTGGTCGGGCTCGCAGCTCCGGCTTCCGCGCACCCTGCCCGCGCCCGCCCGGCCGCTGGAGCGGGCGGCGACCGTCGCGCACCGGTTCGCGCTCAACGACACCCATGACGGCTACACCGGCCCGTACGCCGACTGGGCGCACTGGGAGCGGCTGATCGACCTCCTCGCCGTCCACGGCTGTGACGAGGTGCTGGTCACCCCCGGCCAGGAGGCCGTCTACCACCGGCTGCTGACCGGGTTCGGCTACTCCGACGCCGAGGCGCGCGCCTGGCTGCCCGCGCCCTCGCACCAGCCGTGGTGGCTGCTCCAGAACCTCAGCGGGTACGGGGGGCCGCTCTCGCCCGCGCTGCTGGCGGCCCGTACCGCGCTCGGGCGGCGGATCACGGACCGGCTGCGGGAGCTGGGCATGCGGCCGGTGCTGCCGGGCTACTTCGGGACCGTGCCGGAGGGGTTCGCCGGGCGGGTGGCGGGGGCGCGGGTGGTGCCGCAGGGGGAGTGGATGGGGCTGCGGCGGCCCGACTGGCTCGATCCGCGCTGTCCCGCGTTCGCACGGGTCGCCGCCGCGTTCTACCGGCATCAGCGGGAGCTGTTCGGGGCGGCGGTGAGGGCGCCGGGGCCGGACGCGACACGGCGTCGCGCCACGGCCGCCGACCGGCCCCCGCTGTTCAAGATGGATCTGCTGCACGAGGGCGGCACCGCCGGGGACGTTCCGGTGCCCGAGGCGGCGCGCGCGGTCGAGCGGGCGTTGCGGGCCGCGCATCCGGAGGCGGTGTGGGTGCTGCTCGGCTGGATGGAGAACCCGCTGCCCGAGCTGCTGGCGGCGCTGGACCCGGCGCGGACCCTGGTCGTGGACGGGCTCTCCGACCTCGACGCGGTCGCCGATCGCGAGCGGGCCTGGGGTTCGGTTCCGTACGCCTTCGGGACCATCCCCAACTTCGGCGGGCGGACCACGCTCGGCGCCAACACCGACCGCTGGACCGAGCGGTTCACCCGCTGGCGGGACCGGCCCGGGAGCGCGCTCACCGGGACCGCGTTCATGCCGGAGGCCAGTGGCCGCGACCCGGCCGCGCTGGAACTCTTCACCGAACTGGCCTGGCGTGCGGAGCCGGTGGACCGGGCGGAGTGGTTCGCCCGGTACGCGCGCTTCCGGTACGGCGGTGAGGATCCCGCCGCACAGCAGGCGTTCCAGGCGCTCGCGACCACCGTGTACGCGCTGACCAGCGACGACGGCCGCCCGCATGACTCACTCTTCACCCATCGGCCCACCCTCGCGCCCGCGCCGGGCCCCGCCTATGACCCGGCCGGACTCGACCGGGCGTTCGCGGCGCTGCTGCGGGTCGCCCCGGCGCTGCGGGACTGCGACGCCTACCGGTACGACCTCGCCGATCTGGCCCGGCAGGCGCTGGCCAATCGCTCCCGCACCCTCCACCCACTGCTGCGCGCCGCCCACGCCGACGGGGACGCGGTGACCTTCCGCGCCGTCTCCGCGCTCTGGCTGCGGCTGATGCGGCTGGCCGACGGGCTCGCGGGCACCCGTCCCGAGCTGCTGCTGGGTCCCTGGCTGGCCGGGGCCAGGCGCGGTGCCACCGGCCCCGCCGAGGCGGACGCCCTGGAGCGCACCGCCCGGGTGCTGGTGACGACCTGGGGCGACCGGAGGGTCGCGGAGCACTTGAGCAACTACGCGGCCCGGGACTGGCACGGGCTGCTCGCCGATCTCCACCTTCCCCAGTGGGAGGCGTTCCTGGGGGAGCGGGCGGAGGCGCTGGCGGCGGGCCGGGAGCCGGTGGAGACCGACTGGTACCCGGGGGAGGAGCGCTGGACCCGGGAGCGGAGGAGCTATCCGACCCGGCCGACGGGCGACCCCTTCCGCTGGGCGCGGCGGGTGTACGAGACGCTGGCCGCCGCGCCCTATCAGGGGCTCATGGAGGTCGGCCGGGACCGGACGACCCTGACGGGACGGTTCCGCAACCTCAATGGACTCCGCGCCACCGGGCCGGTCGAACTGACCCTGACCGGGGCCGAAGCCGAGCCCCTCACCTCCACCACGCTGCCGCCGGTCCCGCCCGGAGGTTCCGCTTCCGTCTCCTGGCGGCTCCGGGACGCCTCGGCCCCCTATCGGCTCACCGTCCGCTACGGGCCCCGGGGCGAGCCACCGGTCACCATCGGGCACCACGGGCGCCCGGCGCCCTGACGATCAACCCCTGGGGATACCCGGGTGGTTGGGGCACCATGGCCGCAGGTGATCGCACTTGATCACCTATGACCGCACCTGACCGTACGAACCCAGGGGGTACCGCATGACAACGCGCCGGACACTGCTGGCCATGGGCGCCGGAACGGCCGCCGCCAGTGCGATGGGGGCCGGACCGGCGGCAGCGCACCCGGGCGGCAGCGCGACCGGGACGGCGGCGCACCGAGGCGGCGACGGGAGCCGACCGGCGGCGCACCCGGGTCGCGACGGGAGCGAACCGGTCTACGACCAGCCCCTCGGCATCGCGCTGGAGGGCTACCCCTCCGCCTACCCGGTGCGCTACCTCCGCCTGGTCAACCAGGGCGAGACGGTGAACATGGCCTATCTCGACCTCACCCCCGCCGCGCCCGCCACCGGCCGTACCGTCCTCCTCCTCCACGGCAAGAACTTCGACGGCGGCGCCTGGGAGCCCACCGCCCGCGCCCTGGCGAAGGCCGGCCACCGGGTCATCGTGCCCGACCAGATCGGCTTCGGCCGCTCCTCCAAGCCCGCGCTCGACTACTCCTTCGAACTGCTCGCGGCCAACACCGTCGCCCTGCTGGACCGGCTCGGCGTCGACCGCGCCGATGTGATCGGGCACTCCATGGGCGGGATGCTCGCCGTCCGCTTCGCCCTGCTCCACCCCGGGCGCACCGGAAAGGTCGTGCTCGCCAACCCCGTCGGCCTGGAGGAGTACCGGGGCCTGGTCCCCGCGCACACCACCGAGCGGCTCTTCGCGGACGAACTCGCCAACACCGACCTGACCGCGATCCGCGCCTTCTACCGTTCGTACGTCGTGCACTGGCGCCGCGCCTACGAGCGCAATGTGGAGATCCGCTACCGGATCACCCTCTCCGCCGAGTACCCGCGCTGGGCGCTGGCCTCAGCGCACACCTACCAGATGGCCTACCACCAGCCCGTACTCGGCGACTTCCCCCGGCTGCGGGTGCCGGTGCTGCTGGTGATCGGGCAGGAGGACCGGGCGGCGATCGGCAAGAACTACGCCACCCCGGAGGACCGGGCCAAGCTGGGGAACTATCCGGTACTGGGCCGCCGGGCCGCCGCCGCCATCCCCGGCGCACGGCTCGTGGAACTCCCCGGCGTCGGCCATCTGCCCCAGCTGGAGAGCCCGACCCGCTTCCTCCAGGAGGTCCTGGACTTCCTGCGGGCCTGACCTCGGAGTGGGGTGCCCCCGCCCTGGCGGGGGCTCTTTCCTGGACACCCCCTCCTCAGCGCCCGCCCCAGATGGCACCATGTGCACACCATGTCGCCGCGTGCCCCCCACAGTCCCCACACCCCGCGCACCCTGCGGGCGCTGCTCTTCTCGGCCGTCTGCGTCTCCCTCGCCGCCCTCGGCCACACCGCCGCCTCCACCCATGACCTTCCGCTGACCTCACTGGCCGTGCCCTTCGCCGCCACCACCGCGCTGGCCTGGCTGGGCGCGGCCCGGCCCCGGGGCCCGGTCACCCTCGGTCTGGGACTGCTGGCGGCCCAGGGCGGGCTGCACGCGTACTTCGCGCGGGCGGGACTGCACACCCCGGCACCGGCCGCCCACCACACCGCCCCACCCGCCCCGGCCCTGGACACGGGCGCCCTGGGTACGGCCGCCCCCGCCCTGGACACCGGCGCCATGATCGCCGCCCATCTCCTCGCCGCCGCCCTCTGCGGTGTCTGGCTGGCCCGGGGTGAGACGGCCTTCCTGCGGCTGGCGCACGCGGTCGCCGCGCTCGCCTTCGTACCGCTGCGGCCACCCACCCCCGTACCGCTGCCCGCGCACCCCCGCCCACGCCCCGCGCGGCGGCGCGCCGACGCCCGCCGCCTCTGGGCGCTGCTCGGACACAGCGTGGTGCGCCGGGGGCCGCCCACGGCCCGCGCACCTCACACCACGGTCCCTGGAGCAGCCGTCTGACCTGGGGGCCGATCCCCCATGTCCGACTCACATCCCCAGGATGACCATGTCCTCAGACACATCAGTCACCCCTGCCCAGGGCACGACCGAGACCGAGCGGGAGGTGGCCGCGTCCGGCGCCTCCACCTGGAGCGCGCTGCGGCCCCTGCTCCTTCGGATCCACTTCTACGCGGGGCTGCTGATAGCGCCCCTGCTGCTGATAGCGGCGGTCAGCGGACTGCTGTACGCCCTCTCCTTCCAGGCGGAGAAGTTCGTCTACCGCGACGAACTGACCGTCCCCGTCGGCGAACGCGTCCTGCCCCTCGCCGACCAGCTCGAAGCCGCCCGCGAGGCCCGCCCCGACGGCACCGTCACCGCCGTGTGGCCCAGCTCCGAGGAGGGCGCCACCACCCGCGTCCTGATGGACGCCCCCGGCACCCCCGAGGGCCGCTCGCTCGCCGTCTTCGTCGACCCGTACACGGCGGAGGTACGCGGGGAACTCCCCTCCTACGGCAGCTCCGGCGCCCTGCCGCTGCGCACCTGGCTCGACGAACTCCACCGCGATCTGCACCTCGGTGAGGCCGGCCGCTTCTACAGCGAACTCGCCGCGAGCTGGCTGTGGGTGGTCGCCCTCGGCGGGCTGCTGCTCTGGGTGGGCCGCCGCAGGCAGCGCCGCCGGGCCCTGATCGTGCCCGAGCGCGGTGCCACCGGCCGCCGCCGCACCCTGTCCCTGCACGGCACGGTCGGCCTGTGGGCCGCGGTCGGTCTGGTGGCGCTCTCGGCGACCGGGCTGACCTGGTCCCGCTGGGCGGGCGAGAACATCGGCGCCGTCCAGGACCAGCTCGGCGGCGCGACCCCGGCGGTCTCCGCCGCGCTCGACCCCTCCGCCCCGGCCGGTGACGAGCACGCGGGCCACCACGGCGGCGGCCACTCCGGGCCGCACCAGGGCGCGGACATCGGCGTCGACCGGGTCCTGGAGGCGGCCCGCTCGGCGGGCGTCGACGGCAAGGTGGCGCTCACCCTGCCCAGCGAGGGAACCGGCTATCTGGTGAAGGAGACGGACACCGTCTTCCCGGTCAAGCTCGACTCGGTCGCCATCAACCCCGCCGACGGTTCGGTGATCGACCAGGTCCGCTTCGCCGACTATCCGCTGCTGGCCAAGCTCACCCGGTTCGGCATCGACGCCCATATGGGCGTCCTGTTCGGCCTGCCCAACCAGCTCGCCCTCGCCGCGCTCGCCGGGGCGCTGGTCCTGCTGATCCTGTGGGGCTACCGGATGTGGTGGCAGCGCAGGCCCGTGCGCGCGGACGGCACGCGCGCCCTCGGCGGCCGTCCCATCCCGCGCGGTGCCTGGCGCCGCGTCCCGCTGCCCGCGCTGCTGCCGCTGGCGGCGGCGACGGCGGTCGTGGGCTGGTTCGTCCCGCTGCTCGGCGTCACGCTGGTCGCGTTCCTCGTCGTCGACCTCGCGGTGGGCGCGGTCACCCGCCTGCGCGCCGGACGCGGCACCGGCGACGCGACCGGCTGACCGTACGCAGGCCATTCCCGCCCGGCGACGGGAGAGGGCCCGGCTCATGGAGC
>NZ_JBHVHF010000079.1:0-27358 GCF_042800315.1 Streptomyces sp. NPDC057638 | reverse complement strand
CACCACCAGCGGCTCGCCGGGGCGCGCCCCGGCGCTCGCGGCGCGCGCGTCCCGGGCGATGCCCCGGCGGCGGTGCTGGTCGCCGGGTCGGCAGGAGAGCGAGGCGACCCACAGGCCCGCATCGCGCGCCGCCGTGCCCAGCTCCGCGAGGAGCGCGGAACGGCCCGTGCCCCGGCGGCCGTGGATGACCACGGTCGCGGAACGCCCCGCCGCCACCCCCTGGACGGCCTCCCGCGCCAGGGACAGCTCGGCGGCCCGCTCCAGGAGATCGCCTCTCCTGGGTGTGGGCCCGGCGGGCGGTGCCGGTGAACGCGGAGTCATGGGGCCTCACCTGAGGCGCGACAGGAGGCGAGCGGCGGGGCCCCGGGTTCGAGCCGCTCCGCCAGTTCGGCCCGACCGGGCACTCCGAGCTTGCGGTAGACGTTCGTCAGGTGGAACTCCACGGTGCGCAGGGACAGATACAACTCGGCCGCGATATCGCGGTTGGAGGCCCCGGCCGCCGCCAGCACCGCCACCGGGTGCTCGGCGGAGCTGAGGGCACCACCGGAGCGCTGGTCGGCGGCGGGTGCCCGGCCGCCCGCCATGCCCAGGGTGGCCCTGGCCCGGTGCCCCAGCAGCACGAAGCCGTGCTGGGAGGCCAGGGTGCGCGCGGAGTGCAGCCGGGCCCGGGCGGACTTCTTGTCGCCGAGCTTCAGCAGGGCCTGGCCCAGCCGGAGTTCCGCGACGGTGTGATGGATACGGTCGGGACAGCCCGCGAGCGCGCGGACCGCCTCGGTCAGCAGCTCCACCCGGTCCTGCCCCAGGGCGGCCGTGCCCCGGGCCAGCAGGCTCAGCCCCCGGGCGCGTTCGGTCGGCCAGCGCGCCGCCATCCGGGCGCCCAGTTCCGCGTGTTCGACGGCGGCGGAGGTACGGCCCAGCTGGGTCAGTACCTCCGTACTCGTCAGCCACCACGTGTTGAAGACCGGGTTCTCCACGCCGGCGGCCGCCAGGCTCGCGCCGCAGTGCTCCAGCCGCTCCAGCGCCTGCTCCGGGCGGCCACGGGCACGCAGCAGCAGCGCCTCGGCCAGCAGCCGGTGGTGGTGTTCCCAGACCGCGGAGTCCATCCGCTGCCCGTCCAGTTCGCGCAGGGCGCTCTCCGCCGCGTCGGGCTCTCCCTGACTGAGCAGGGTCAGCGCGAGAGTGATCAGGGGCAGCTGGGTCTGGGTGGGCCAGCCGTGGCTCCGGGCGGTCCGGACCGCGGCCCGCGCCTGCGCCGCCGACTCGGTGAGCTCACCGGTCTGGAGCAGCACCCACGCCCGGGCCGAACGGGCATGGCACTCGGCCCACACCTCCTCCCGGCGGCCGCTGTCGGCGACAGCCCGGCCGAGGTGGTCCAGCGCGGTCTCCGTCTGGTCGGCGAGGCCCAGCACCTGCGCCGCCGCGACCGTCGCCCACGAGCCGCCCGGCCGCTCCGCCTGGAGCGCCCGGTGGGCGTCGGCGGTGGCCTCCCTGGGGGAGCACCCGGCGAGCGCGGTACGGATGGCGCGGGTGGCCAGCAGCAGCGGGCCCGAGGAGACCATGGCCGCCGACGGCACCCGCCCGGGGTAGTGCTCCGGGTGTCCCGCCCGTACCGGTTCGGTCGTCGCCGGGAAACCGCCGCGCGCCGGTACGGACGAGGGCGGCGCGCCCGGGTCGGGGTGGCCCGTCGGCGTCGGCGCGGCCGGACCGGTGACGCCGCGCAGCTGGCGCAGGACCTCACCGAGCGCCGCCGGGGTGTCGGGCTCCTCATGGGTCATCAGCGCGGTGAGCCGCAGCGGCAGCATCCAGCGGGTGGTGGCCCGGGGGTCGGCGGTGCGCAGCAGCGCCCACTCCAGATGGCCGCGCGCGGTCACCGGGTCGATGTCGAGCAGGGCCGTCGCCAGGTCGACGCTGGTGTCGAGGTCGTCGGGGTCGATGCGGTTGAGCCGGGAGAGATAGCGCACGGCGGCGGCCGGATGGTGATGGCGGGAGGCGGCCGCCGCCTCCTTCAGCAGCGAGACCATCCAGGGGCGGTCCACACAGGAGTGGGCGAGCAGCAGGTCGGCGACCTCCTCGGCGGGCCGGGCCGCGTCGTTGAGCACCTCCGCCGCCTGGGCATAGGTCCGCTGCCGTTCGGCTCCCGACAGGTCGGAGAGCAGATCGTCCACCGGGTGCGGAACGCCCATCGGCGGCATCGGGTCCGGCAGCACCCCGACCGCCCGCGCGGTGCGCAGCGCCTTGGTGACCTGACGGGTGGGGAGCCGGGCGAGCGCGCCCACGATGTCGGCGTCGGTGCTGCGCAGCACCGACGCGGCGCGGGCGACGCGCAGGAGGTAGGGCTCGTGCGCCACCAGGTCGTCCAGATCGGCGCCGCGCGCCGGGTCCGTGTCGACGGCCAGCAGTTCGGCGGCGTCGGTGACGGTGCAGTAGTCGCGGGCCACGATCTCGTGGAAGGTGGCGTCCGCGGCGCCCAGGGCGCTGTGGGACGAGGTCATCAGGACGGTCAGCGGGCGCCCTGCCGTGCGGCGCATGAGGTGGTCGATCCAGCGCAGGGTGCCGTCGTCGCACCAGTGGGCGTCGACGATGGTCAGCACCAGGGGAGCGTCGGCCAACAGCGCGGCGGCGCGCGCCCCCGCGACGCGCGGTACGCCACTGCGATGAGCGTACGGATCCCGCCACCGGGCCCCGGCCGCGGCGTCCCCCGCCTCCCCCGGGTGGCCGGGGACACCGAGGAGCGCGCCCAGCACACCGTGCTCGCGCCGGACGTCCTCACGCCGGCAGCGCGCCGAGCGCACGGCGACACGCTCTCCGTACGGGGCGGTGACACGACGCGTCAGCCGGTCCATCGGCAGCCGGGCAGTGGCGCCGAGGACGACCAGGCACCGGGAGGGCGCGGGCGGTACGGACTGCCGGGGCACCGACTCCCGGGCCCGGGGAGAGCCCCGGAGGGGGTCGGTATCAGGGAAGCCGGATAAGTCCGGGAAGCCTGGTAAGCGGTGCCCTGACAGCGTTGTCGGGATGAGATCGCTCTGCATGCTCGTTGGGTTCATAACTCTTTACAGTACGGCGGATCTGTGAACTCACTGTGAAGCGAATGGGTCAGGTGGTGAGAGGTGCTGGGGAACTTGGGTGGCGCCGTAGTCGGTGGAAGCGCCATCAAGAAAGCCATTCCCCGCAACCGGGACCATTGATGCGGGAGTTGGGTCGATTCACCCGGGGATTGGCGACGTTTCGGCCGGACGCTTGGGGACTTTAAGCCTGACAGCGGGGATGACACACCCGACGCGCCGGGCGACCGTACCCTGTGGGGAGAAATCCTGAATGTTCGTCAGCCAAAGCCGATCCCCGGCTGAGGAGGCCCGTGCACTCGCCAACGGCGCCCGTGTCGCTCCACGACCGGACCGGTGAACTCGCCGCCGTCACCGCGGCGGCCGATCGGGCGCTGGTAGGTGCCCGCAGACGCGTGACGATCACCGGCGCGCCGGGCGTGGGACGTTCCGCTTTCCTTGACGCGGCGGCCACCGTGGTCCGCGGGGCGGGCTTCACCGTCCTGCGCGGCGACGGCAGCAGACTGGAGCGCTCACTGCCCCACGCGGTGGCCCAGCAACTCCTCTGCCACGCCGCCGGAACCGGCCACGACGACCTCACGGCCCCCGGCTCGCCCCCGGACCCGGAACTGACCGGCGAACCGCCCCGCGCCGCCCTCAGCCGCGCGCTGGCCCGGTCGGGCCCCACCGTGGCCCGGGGCCCCGTCGCCGTCCTCCTCGACGACGCCCAATGGGCCGACGAAGCCTCCCTCGGCTGGCTCTCCGCCCTCCTCCGCGCCCCCGGGACCGCGCCGCTGCTGCTGCTCAGCGCCGTCCGCGACGGCGACCCCGCCGCCGAGGCCCCCGCCGTCCAGGACCTCGTCGACGGCGCCGACGACATCGTGGCCCTGCGCCCCCTGACCGCCGACGGCGTACGCGCGATGCTCCGGGAGCGCGCCGTCGCCCTCCCCGCCGAACAGGCGCGGGCCTGGGTCCGGGCCACCGGAGGCAACCCGGCACTGGTCGCCTCGCTCCTCGACCGCCTCGGAGCCACCGCGAGACCCACCCCGGCCCGGCTGCTGGACGCCGCCCGCTCCCTCCCCGCGCCCTGGAACCTGCGCGGCCGGGTCGCCGCCACCCTCAGCAGCCACCCCGAGCCGGTACGGCGCTTCGCGTACTGCGCCGCCCTCCTCGGCGGCGCCGCCGAGGACCGTCTGATCGCCCGCCTCGCCGGACTCGACCAAGGTGACCGGGCCACCGCCGCATGGGCGCTGAGACGGCTCGGCTGGGCCCCCGACCGCTGCGAACCACCCCTCCTGTGGGACTGCGTACGCGAGATCGCGGAGGACAGCCACGGCCCCGAGAGCTGGGGCGACCTCCACCGGCGCGCGGCCGTCCTGCTGCACGCCTCCGGCAGCCCCCTGGAACGGGTCGCGACCCATCTGATGGAAGTCGGTCCCGGCGGTCACGCCCCCACCGCCGACGTGCTCCGGGAGGCCGCCGACGACGCCCGCCGCCGCGGCGAACGCCATCTCGCCATCCGCTATCTGCGCCGGGCCCTGCGCGAGTTCCCGCCCTCCAGCCCCGAGCGCGGCCGCTTCCTGGCCGCCCTGGCCGAGGCGGAACAGGACATCGACCCCTCCGCGCTGCTCCGCCACGTCCAGCAGGCCATCGCGCTGCTGCCCACCGCCAAGGAACGCGCCGCCGTCGTCGCGGCGGTACCGCTGACGCTCTCCCTGGCCGCCTCACCCGTCGCACACGACCTGATCGCCGCCGCCCGCGCCACCCTCGCCCCGGCCGAGGACCCGGCCGCCGCCGAACTCGGCGCCCGGCTGGAGGCCCGCGCCCGGCTGGCCGGACTCGGCCGGACGGACGCCCCGCTCGACGCCGTCGCCCGGCTGCGCGAACTCGGCCCCGAACCCGATCTGTGCACCACCGCCCGGCGCGAGCGGGCCGCCGTCCTCGCCTTCGCGGGCACCGTCGGCGGACGACTGCCCTCCGCCGAAGTCGGCTCCCTCGCCCGCCTGATGCTCGACCGCGAACCCGCCGCGGCACCCTCCGGCTACGCCGCGACCGCGCTGATGATCGCCTCCGGCACCGCCGCCGAAGCCCATGAGCCGGTACGGAACTGGCTGGACACCGCCGTCGAGGCCGCGGGCCGCCGGGGCGACGGACGCCAGCGGATCCGGATGCTGTGCGGCCGCGCACTCGCCGCCCAGCAGGAAGGCCGCCTCGCGGACGCCTGGACGGACGCGCGGGACGCCTGCGAGGAGACCGAAGGCGACCTGGGCGACAGCGACTGGCTCTCCGCCCTCGGACTGCTCTCCGTCGCCGTCGAACTGCGGGACCCCTGGCTCACCGGCCACGCCCGCGCGGTATGCGCCGGACAGCGCGGCGCGGGAGCACCCGTACTCCAAGTCGGCCTGCTGGCCCTGCGCACCGCCACCACCGGAATGTCCCAACTGCCCTCACTCGCCAAGGAACTCGTCGAGGCGGTACGCAGGGCAGGCGCCGCGGGCTGGCACAACCCGGCCCTCTTCCCGCTGGCGTACTGGTCCACCCCCGCCCTGCTACGGCTCGGCGACACCGAGACCGCTCTGGAACTCATCGCCCACGAATGCGACCGGGCCCGCTCCTGGGGCTCCCCCGCCACCCTCGGCCGCACCCTGCGAGTCTGGGGCACCCTCGTCCCCGGCCGCTACGCGCTCTCCCTCCTGGCGGAATCGGTGGCCGTCCTCCGGGAGAGCCCCAACACACTCGAACGCGCACGGGCGCTGATGGCGTACGCGATGAGACTGCGCGGCGCCGGACGCTCCGGCGCCGCGGAACTCCTCGCCGAGGCCGACCGCATCGCCGACACGATGGGCGAATCCCTGCTGCGGTACTGGGCCGAACCCGGACGCGGTGAATCCGGCCGGGTGGGCCTGCTCGGCACCGAACGGCTCAGCGTCACCGAACGCCGCGTCGCGGGCCTGGTCGCCCTCGGCCGCACCAACCAGGACGTCGCCGAGGAACTGGACGTGACACGACGAGCCGTGGAGAAGTGCCTGACCCGCCTCTACCGCAGACTCGGGGTCACCAGCCGCGCGGAACTCATCCCCGTGGTCCGCCGCATCGCGGGGGCCAACGCCTTCCGCTGGGGCGTCCCAGAAGGCAGTGCTTGATTTTTTTAACGGCTGCTCGCCTCCGGGGCGCTTTAGTCGAGATTCTCGCGTCCGACGTGCTCGATCGCTCGTTCCTCACGATCTCCGCGCGACGGCCACGAGAACTCGACGCGCCCCTTTGGCTCGCAACCGACCTCGGGTAGAGCGAGTCCTTACACGGAGCTACTCACCGGCAGAGCCCCATGAGCGAACCCGGTGGCCAAGCTCCCACGGGAAATCCGGGGGCGGGCGCCCTTCGCGTGTCGACAACGGGTCACGGTCCCACCGACCGCAACCATCGCAGCCGGGGGTCGGGGGGCACGTTCGGGGGGTGCAGGGTCGCCCCCGCAGGGAGTGGCGGGAGGACCCGGCCTCACGGGACAGGAGGGTCTCGTCCGCCGCTCCCGAGGAGGTGAGCCCGGAGGCCACCGAACCCGGCAGACAAAAGACAGCGGCAGCGACGGAACCACCCCCGACCGGTCAGGGTCGCACGGACCGTCACCACCGCAGCCGGGGGTCGGGGGGCACGTTCGGGGGGTGCAGGGTCGCCCCCGCAGGGAGTGGCGGGGCAACCCGGTCTCACCGAACAGGGAGGTCTCGTCCGCCGCTCCCGAGGAGGTGAGCCCGGAGGCCACCGAACCCCGCAGACGAAGGACAGCGGCAGCGACAGCACGGCACCCGCCCCCCGGGCCACCCGCCGGGTCCGCACCCACCCCTGGCCGCGCCGTGACGACTACGCCCCTGACCGCACGGACCGCCCCCGAAGCAGCAGGAACCGCGCCGGGACGAGAGGCGGGACCGCCTCCTGGTGCGCGGCCCTCCGGGGCGCCCGCGTTGGTACCGCTTTGTACGGTTCCCCCACCCGGGCGAACCGGCGACGGCGATCAGGTGATTTTGGACCGCGCATGACCGGAGAGGGACCACCGGGTGGTCGTGAGGGGAGTAGCCTCCCGGCATCACCGCGGTGACCCCCGGCGCTCGCCGCCGCTGTCGGCCGTCTGTCGCCGTTCCGCACCGCCCGCTGCGGTGGGCCTCCTTCGGTGAGCGCTTCGGTAGCCGATCGGTGCACCAACCAGCTATCTGATGCGGAGCGTTCCGTTCTTCTCTGTGGGTCATCGGGGGCCTACCGTGGGTATCCAACCCGTTTTGTCGGCTTTGGGTGCCCGGATGGTGGACGCGCCCCGGCGGGGAACCGTAGTCCTGCCGTAGCACCTCCGCCTCTCCGAACCGCACCGGCACGACCACAGTGTTAAAAGGGCCCCCGTGAGATCTCATTGACCCCCCGGGTCGCGCCTGATTACGCTCCCGACGCCCGGCGATAAACGCAACGGGGAGGGTTCGGCGTAGATGACCTTTACCAAAGGCAACGCAAGTCAAAATGCTCCATACGCGGCCGGATGGAAGTCCGCCCCCGCGGTGGGCGCTCACCGATCCGGGTCACCCCGGTTCACGTCCGACTTAACGCCCATTCAGCGGACCTCGGGAATTCCGATCGGGGATTCATACCCGGGGGATTCACCGCTGCGGGACGTGGAAATTCGCAGTGACGAACATGGCGACATGGTGCTGTCGTCGTTTGAGACCTCCGGAATCGGCCTGGCGATCCTCGATCCCACTTTGCGGGTGCGAGCCGTCAATGGCGCGTTCCGGGCGCAGTGCGGGCGGCGCCGTGACGACATATGCGAACGGAGTTTCGCCGAGTTCTTGCACCCGAGCGTGCGTCAGCATCTGATGCGGCAGTTCGGCAGGATGGTGCAGGGGCATCGGGCGCGGCTCGTCGGGCAGTCCATCGCGATGTGGTTCGACGACGCCACGGTGCCGGGGAAGCTCAGCGCCTTCCCCGTCGACGGCGACGGCGGCCGGACCAAGATGATCATGGTCCAGTTCACTCCGGAGAAGTCCGACGACCAGCAGGCGCTGATCGGCTCGCAGCGGAAACTGACGGCGCTCACCGCGAAGGTGCTGGAGGGTGTGGCGGCCGGAGACCCCACGGTCCGGCTGGCGGCCAAGCTCTTTCTGAGCCGGCAGGGCATCGAGTACCACGTCAGCATCCTGCTGCGCCAGTTCAAGGTGCCCAATCGCACGGCGCTTGCGGCCAAGGCGTACTCGATGGGTATGTTCAGTATCGGATGCTGGCCTCCCCAGGTCCTGCCGGACTACATCCGCCCTGACCGAGGCGGATCCGACCGCTCGCGCGGTGTCGTCCGGGCGGACGCCCATACGGACCGCAGACGCTGAGCCATGCCGGTCAGCGTGTGCCGGACGCCTGGGCCGGTGATCCCGGGGAGGTCGCAGGGAACGCGGAGTACGCAGGATACGCAGGGCACGCAGAAGGCACTGCCGATACGACAGGGGGCCCGCACGGTGAAATTCCTGGTGGTCGAGGACAACGCGCGGGTCTCCGCCGCACTGCGCGCCGCGCTGAACGACCAGGGGTTGGAGGCGGTCTGCGCCGACACCGGCAAGGCGGCGATCGAGCTGCTCGACACCAACCCTGACGCGGTCCTCCTCGACGTCGATCTGCCCGACTGCGACGGATTCACCCTGTGCAGCGCGATGCGGGCGAGCAGTTCGGTACCGATCCTGGTGACGACGGCCCGTTCGGACCACGCCTCACGGGTGCGCGGTCTCGATCTCGGCGCCGACGACTACCTGGTCAAGCCCTACAACCTGGCGGAGCTGCTGGCCCGGGTCAGAGCGGTGATGAGACGCCGGCGGCCGACGGCGGGCGGCGCCGCCGCGGACGCGGCCCCGGGGGATCTCATCCTGGCGGGTCCGGTGCGGATCGATCTGTGGGAGCGGGTCGTGATGATCAACGGCTTCCCCGTGGACCTCTCCGACGAGGAGTTCAGCATCCTGGCCGCGCTCGCCCGGCGGCCGGGGGAGACCCTGGACTTCGAGCAGCTCGCCGAGGAGATCCTGCGGACCAAGCGGATGACGCTCCAGGAGTCGATCCACCGCTACATCGCCTCGCTGCGCCAGCGGCTGGGCGATCCGCACCAGCTCGAAGCGGTCGAGGGGAGCGGATACCGGCTCACCCTCGCGGGGACGGCCTGAGGTCCCCGTCATCGACGGTCCGAGACCGTATCGTCCACGGCTCCCGATCCACACCACGGAGCCCGAAGGGGTCCCACCCGGGTGGGGCCGGTGTCCTGACACCGGTCCCACCCTCCGTACGCCGGTGGGTCAGTCCACCCAGCCGTGCTCGGTGGCGAACTCCAGCAGTGCCGCCCGCAGTTCCCGCACCTGTCGCGCGGTGAGCTCGGGACCCTTCTCCAGCAGCAGCTCGGTCGAGAGCCGGGTGAACTCGGGCGCGGAGAAGACCGCGCAGGTCCCGTCCACCGTGCTCTCGCTCCGCTCGGCCGCCGGCGGGGCTTCCTCCACCGCCGCCTCGGTCTCCTCGGCGGGGGACCGCCGTACCGTGGGGACCGGGGCCTTCGCGATCACCTGGACGTCATAGGCCTTCAATCCACGCCCTCCATCGAGGATGCCGAACTCCACCCGGGTCCCACAGGCGACCGTCCGCCCCGGCTCGGAGATCTCGTTCGCATGGACGAAGACGTCGTCGCCTCCGTCGTCGGGCGCGATGAACCCGTACCCCTTCGCGTCATCAAAACGAACCACAATTCCCTGTGCCAATTTCAGCCTCCGCAACCGGCCCACAGTCCCGCCAACATTCGCGCATATGTGTCAACAGCGCCTGACGAGCCTATCCACCCCGCACGTCGCAGGACAACTGGGGGAACCCCTGGGCATCGGCGCGGGGGCGGCCTCGCGGTAAACACCTCACGGATAGGTGAATTCGCGGAGGTGGGGTGTGACCGGGCGGGTCGGGGGCGCCCCGGGTGTGTCATGTGCGCGCCGATACGGAAACGCGCCCCCGAGCGGTACCGCGCGCCCTGGTACGGGTCCGCACGCCTCCAGATGGTGCGCTCCCGGGGCGGCGGGCCGGGAGCGGGCCGGGGGAGGGCCGGGGGAGGGTGCGGTGGGGCGGTGCGGTGGGGAGGGCCGGGTCAGGGGGCCGTGTCACCGGGACCCGGGTCCGGGGGCGCGCCCCGGACCCGGGATCGGCTCAGCGGCCCTGGAGGGCCTTGACGTTGTTGCCGAAGGTCCAGCCGCGTGAACCATCCCAGTTGAGCGACCAGGTCATCAGCCCCTTGAGCGCCCCGCTGTAGCCGTTCCACGCCTGTGCCACCAGGCTCGGCGCCATATGGCCGCCGCCCGCGCCGGGCTGGGCGGGCAGGCCCGGGGCCTGCTTGTCGTAGGGCACCCGGATCGTGGTGCCCTGGATGACCAGTCCCCGGTTGAGGCAGTCGGTCTGGGCCCGGAACCCGGCGACGGTGCCCGCCGCGTAGGAGTCGCCGGAGCATCCGTACATGCTGCCGTTGTAGTACTGCATGTTCAGCCACCACAGGCGGCCGTTGTCCGCGTACTTCTTGATGATGGGCAGGTACGAGCCCCAGATCGAGCCGTAGACCACGCTGCCCCCGGTGACGTACGCGGTCTCCGGGGCCATGGTCAGACCGAAGTTCGGGGGCATCTGGGCGAGGACCCCGTCGATGATGCGGATCAGGTTGGACTGGGAGGCCGAGAGCTGGTTGATGTTGCCGCTGCCGACCAGACCGGTCTCGATGTCGATGTCGATGCCGTCGAAGTTGTAGCGCTTGAGGATCGGCACGATGGTGGCGACGAACCGGTCCGCGACCGTACTGGAGCTGAGGTCGATCCCGGCCGCCGCGCCGCCGATGGACATGAGGATGGTCTGGCCCGCGGCCTTGGCCTGGCACATCTCGGCGGGGGTGGCGACCTTGACGGTACGGTCCATCCCGTCCTCCCACAGGACCGTCCCGTCGGAGCGGATCACGGGGAAGGCGGCGTTGAGGACGTTGTAGCCCGCGGCGCGGATACGGGGGTCGGTGATGGGGATCCAGCCCAGCGGGGGATGCACCCCGTTCGCGGCGCCGTCCCAGTTCTCCCAGTAGCCCTGGAGGACCTTGCCGGCGGGTTTGGACTGGACGGGACAGGTCTCCGCGCGGGGGCCGGTGGCGGCGGCGGGGACGGTGGCGGCGGTGCCGGGCGCGGTGCGCGGCCCGGGTGCGGTGGGGTGTCCGGCGGCGGTGGCCACGGGGATCTGCGCGGCGAACGCCAGCGCCAGACCTGCTCCCAGCATCCGTAAGGACCGACCGATCATGCTGTGCTCCCTTCGTGCCCATGGGGGTGGTGGGGGTCACCTGGTCACGCTCTGAGTGCGGGCCAAACCGTAGATAGGTCCAGACCTTTCGTCAATAGGTCTGGACCAAGTTGGGGTACGGGGGAGAACAACGCGCCCTGGTGCTGCCCGGAACCGGGCTGGGGGCCGGGCTGGGAGCCGGGCCCGGAGCCGGGCTGGGGGCCTGGCCGGGAGCACCAGGGCGCGGGCCGTCAGTGGTCGCCGCCGGAGGTCACCGCGAGCCGCTTGGTGAAGGTCTTGCCGCCGTCCTTCGACTCGTAGACGCCGTCCTGGGTCGCCGCGATCAGCCGCTGGGCGTCGATCGCCGTCAGCGCCTGCGGCTGGCCGCCGGGGGCCGTGCCCGTCCGCTGCCAGTTCGCGCCGCCGTCCGTGCTGCGGCTGACCTGGCCCGAGGGGTCGATTCCGTACAGCGCGTCCGCCGTGGGCCAGGAGACGAAGGCCAGCAGCGGCTCCGCGCCCTTCGCGAAGGTCCTGCCGCCGTCGGTGCTGCGGCTGATCCCCGACTCCGTGCTGGCGAGGACGGTGTCCGGGTCCTGGGGGCTGACCGCGATGTCCAGCGTCCGGAGCTTGGCGCGCTTCTCCCAGTTCGTGCCGTCCTCGCTGACCCGCAGCAGCCCGTTGGTGCTGTCGTAGCCGTAGATCGTCTTGTGCGCGTACTCCAGTGAGTGGAAGTCGACCTCGCCGGTCAGGCTCCGGTCCTTCCAGGTCCGGCCGGTGTCGGTGCTCTCGATCAGCCCCAGGTTGTTCGGCGCGTCCCGGCCGGGCGCCGGGTGGCCGCTGGCCAGGAAGGAGCCGGTCGGGGTGATCGTGAAGCCCATGAAGTCGTCCTTGCGCTCGCCGACCAGGGTGGGCGTGGTGCCCTGGCCGGGGGTGTAGATGCCGTCGTGCGTCGCGACGTAGAGCTTTCCGTCGGACGGGCCGATGCCGACGCCGTGGATATGGCTGATGGCGACCTCGCCGGACGCCTTGTTCCCGTGGCCGCCCGAGCCGGAACCGGGTCCGTCGCCGGAGGCCGAGCCGGAGCAGGCGCTGAGGGTGAGGAGCGCGAGTGCGGCGGCGGTGGCGGAGAGGGTGAGCTGACGCTTCTTCATGGGTCCCTGATCGTTCGCTGGGGATGGACACGCGCCCGCTCGGCGCGGGTGGGGCGTGTGAGGACGGTGGATCGTGTGCGGGGCGGTGTGACAGCACGGGCGCGGCGGCCGTCCGGCGGCCCGCGGGAGATGCCGGACGGCCGCCCGCGCCGGAGCGGTCAGAGCCGTCCGAGGATCGCGGTGAACGCGTCGATCTCGGTCGACTGGGTACGGACGACGTCCTGCGCCAGCCTCGTGGCGGTGGCGTTACGGCCCTTGGCGGTCTGCTCCCGGGCCATGTCGACCGCACCCTTGTGGTGGGCGATCATCAGCTCGGCGAACCGCTGGTCGAAGGCGGTCCCCTTCGCGGCCTTGAGCTCGCCCAGCTCCTTGGGGGTCATCATCCCGTCCATGGAGCCGTGGGAGGAGCCGGAGCCATGGTCCATCCCGGCCATCGCGGGATCCTCGGGCCTGCCCCAGGCCGCGAGCCAGGAACGCATCTTCCGGATCTCCGGGTCCTGGGCGCCCGCGATCTCGGTGGCCAGGGCCTTGATCTCGGCGTCCTGGGCGCGGCCGTCGGCGAGCGCGGCCATCTCCAGGGCCTGCTCATGGTGGGGGATCATCATCTGCGCGAACATCACGTCCGCGTCGTTGAAGGCGCCGGGCGCCGGGTTCTGTCCGGGCGCAGGACTGGCCGGGGGGCTGGCCGGGGCACTCGCGGCGGACGGCTTGCCGCCGTGGTCCATGCCGTCGTGCTCGTCGTCGTTTCCGCCGCACGCGGCGAGAAGGAGGGCCGGGGCGGCGACAGCGGCCGCGATGGTGGCGCGACGGCGCGCCGGGGTGGTGAACATGGTGAGGGGACCTCGTGTCGTTCTGCGTGAGGGAGTGGCCGAACGGGAGAGGCGGGCAGCGCGAGGCGCCCACCGGCCGTCCGGCTCGGGCCGGGTCTGCGGGGTCGGGCCGGACGAGTGCCCTCAGGGCACGGGTGTCCGGCGCGATCCCCACGACGCGGCCTACGTCCGCAGGATCGACAGTCTGTGGAGGTCGGGTGCGCGCGGTGGCGGGGGCTGGGGGCGGGCCACGGCCAGGGCGGCGGCGCGCAGCCGCACCAGCCAGTCGGCGCGGCGGTTCAGCGCGGAGTGGAGCGCGACGGCCAGCACCCAGCCGCTGAGGACGGCGACACAGAGCGAGGACATGTCCATGGCCATGCCCTCGTCGTGCGGTGTCGTGGTCTCCCGTGGCGACGGGTCCGGCGCTCCGGCCGGACCGTCGGACCCATGGCCCGGCGCGGTCGGCGGGGCGCCGGGGGAGGCGGGCGCGGCGCTCGTGGTGTGGTCCATGCCGGAGCCGTCGTCCGGATGGCCGGTCGTGTGCATCGCGAAGACGCCGAGCGCGAGCACGGTGATCAGCAGCAGGTGCCCCCAGGCACCGGCCGCCCGCGCTCCCCGGCTCGTCCTCGTCATGCGCAACCTCCTCGCCCGACCCTACCGAAGCGTTTCCCCTGGCGCGGGAGGCACCCCCTGAATTGGAATCTCATATTCGTATTAGTTACGGTCGGCTCGTGCGACTGACCAAAGGCACCGATCTGGCCCTGCGCATCGCCATGAGGCTGGCCGTCCTCGGCGAGGAGACCGCGCCGACCACCCGCGAGGTGGCCGACGCGGTCGGCGTTCCCTACAGTCACGCGGCCAAAGTCGTCACCCGGCTGCGTCACCTCGGTGTGGTCGAGGCCCGGCGCGGGCGGGGCGGCGGCCTCGGGCTCACCGCCCAGGGGCGGACGGGCTCCCTGGGGTGGCTGGTGCGGGAGCTGGAGGGGGTGGGGGACGTCGTCGGCTGCGAGGACGATCCGCCCTGCCCCCTGCGGTCCGGCTGCCGACTGCGGGGGGTGCTGCGCGAGGCCCAGGAGGCGTTCTACCGGGTGCTCGACCCGCTCTCCGTGGAGGAACTGGTGGGCGAGCCGACGGGTGCGCTGCTGCTGGGGCTGCCCGGCCGCGCCGCGCCGCCCGCCGCCCACCCCGACGGCTGACCCCCGTCACCCCGCCCGGACCCGGTCCCGGTGCGACCGGGCGGGGTCGGCCCGCTCCACCCGAGGCCCCACGGCACACGCGAACCCACGCACGCGAAGCGCCACCGAGCCGCTTCGGGTCCGGCGATCCCAGGGTCCCGCGATCCACAGGGGGCCAGGGGCCAGGCTCCGGCAGGTTCCGCGGCCTCAGGTTCCGCGTCCGGTCGGTCTGTGCGTGGGGTCCGTGGCCTCAGGTTCCGCGTCCGGCCGGTCCGTGCCCGAGGTCCGTGGCCTCCAGTCCGGCGTCCGGTCGGTCCGGGACCGGCGGCGTTTGGGCCCGGCCCCATGGCCGTCCGGCCCGTTGCCCGGACCCGTTCCCGTGGCGGACCCTGCCGGGGCCCGGCGCCCATCGGGGATCACCGCGCACGAATGATCACGTTCCATCCACGCCCACGACTGGAGTCCCCATGCTCTCCGAGAAGTCCGCCGAGACCATCCGTGCCACCCTCCCCGCCGTCGGTGGCGCGATCGGCGAGATCACCGAGATCTTCTACGACAGACTCTTCGTGGCCCACCCCGGGCTGCTGCGGGACCTCTTCAACCGGGGCAACCAGGCCAACGGTCAGCAGCGGCAGGCACTCGCCGGTTCCATCGCGGCCTTCGCCTCGGCGCTGGTGGCGCGGCCCGACGTCCGCCCCGACGCCATGCTCCAGCGGATCGCCCACAAGCACGCCTCCCTCGGCGTCACCCGCGAGCAGTACCAGGTGGTGCGCACCCATCTCTTCGAGGCGATCGGGGAGGTGCTGGGTGAGGCGGTGACCGAGGAGGTCGCCACCGCCTGGGACGAGGTGTACTGGCTGATGGCGAACGCGCTGATCGCCATCGAGGAGCGGCTGTACGCCACGGCGGGCGGAGCGCCCGGGGTCACCCGCGCGTGCCGGGTGGTCGCCCGCCACGCCGAGACCGACGAGGTCACCACCTTCCTCGTCCGGCCCGTCGACGGTGCCCCCGTCCCCGCCCACCGGCCCGGCGGCTATGTCTCCGTCCAGGTCGAACTCCCCGACGGCGCCCGCCAGATACGTCAGTACAGCCTCGTCGGCGGCGACGCGGACGGCGGCCTCCGCTTCGCCGTGAAGCGGGTCACCGGCACCCCCGGCGACATCCCCGATGGAGAGGTCTCCGCCCATCTGCACGACCGGATCGCCGTGGGCGACACGCTCCACCTCAGCGCACCCTTCGGCGATGTCACGCTGGACGACGGCGACGGCCCGGTGCTGCTGGCCTCGGCGGGCATCGGCTGTACCCCCATGATCGGGATGCTGGGACATCTCGCCGCGCGCCGCTCGCCGCGCCGCGTCACCGTCGTCCACGGCGACCGCTCCCCGCGCTCCCACGCCTTCCGCGCCGACCTGGACCGGTTCGTCGCCGCGTTGCCCGCGGCCGAGGCGCACCTCTGGTACGAGCGGCCGGAGACCCCCTGGCCCGCCGAGCGTACCGGTCTGGTCGACCTGGGCGGACTCGCGGTGGAGCCGGGCACGGTGGCCTATCTCTGCGGGCCGCTGCCCTTCCTGCGCGCGGTCCGCGCCCAGCTGCTGGCACGGGGAGTCGCGGCGGCGGACATCCGGTACGAGGTGTTCGGCCCCGACCACTGGCTCGGCCAGGCGTAGCCGGGGGATCCCTCCGTACGGCCGTACGGAGAGGACTCGCCGCGCGGAAGGGCCGACGACGGCGGGGACGACCCGGCCGCACGCCCCGGGCGAGTCCGACGGTGTGGCCGTACGGCGGGCAGGGCCGGCCGCCGGGGACAGAGGCCAGGACGGCGGCGAGGGCGTCAGGGCCAAAGACGTCGCGGGTGGCCCCGGCCGCACGGCGGTGGCCGTCACCGCCGGTCCGTCACCGTCCGGCCGGGAACAGCCAGGCGTAGGTGTCGCGGGCCGAGAAGGCGTCCTGGCCGCCCGCGTACAGCAGGTCCGCCGCGCGGAAGGCCGGTTCGCCCGCCGTCGCCGGGACGTACGGGATCGCGACACAGCGCATCCCGGCCGCGCGGGCCGCCTCCGCGCCGGGCACGGCGTCCTCCACGACCACACAGTCGGCCGGGTCCGTGCCCAGGCGGCGGGCGGCCTCCAGGAAGACATCGGGCTCCGGCTTGCCCCGGGGCACCTCTTCGGCGGAGACGGTCGTGGGGAAGTACGCGGCCAGCCCGGTGGTGGTGAGAATCGTCTCGATGACGGCCCGGGAGGAACCGGAGGCGACCGCCATCGGCACCCCGGCCGTGTGCAGCAGCTCCACGAAGGCCCGCATCTCGGGGAAGACCGGGGTCGAGGCGGCGGCCAGCTCCAGATAGTGCCGGTTCTTGCCCGCCAGCAGTTCGTCGACCGGGGCGTCGATGCCGTAGTCGGCGCGCAGCTCCGTCAGGGTCTCCCGGGTTCCCACACCGATGAAGTCGGTGTGGCGCTCCCAGCCGAAGCCGGTGACACCGTACTCGGCGAGCAGCCGCCGACCCGCCTCGTAGTAGTTCACCTCGCTGTCCACGAGCGTGCCGTCGAGATCGAAGATGACCGAGGTGGTGCGTGTGCTGTTCATGATCCCAGCATGCCAAGGCGGACGGTGCGGGCCCGGAGGGGGGTTGAGGGCCTGTCTGCTGGATCGGGCTGGGTCAGGGAGCAGGCCCCTGGGGCCCCGCCGCCCGTCCCACCGACTCCACCAGTGGCAGCAGCCGGTGCGACACCCGCTCCCGCAGCGCCATCTCCGTCCGGGTGCGCACCACGCCCGGGAGCCGGATCAGCCGCTGGATGACATCTTCCAGGTGCCCGTTGTCCCGGGCGACGACCCGGGTCAGCAGATCCCCGCCGCCCGTGATCGAGAACGCCTCCACGATCTCCGGCACGGTCGCCAGGGCGTCCCCGACCTCGTCCAGATGCCCTTGGGTCACCTCGATGTGGACGAAGGCGAGCACCGGGTGCCCCAGGGCGGCCGGGGAGAGCCGGGGGCCGGTGCCGGTGATCACACCGTTGCGCTCCAGCCGGTCGATCCGGGCCTGGAGGGTGCCGCGCGCGACGCCGAGGATACGGGCGTACTCCCGCACGCTGGTGCGCGGCTGTTCGAGCATCAGCCGCAGGATGCGGGTGTCGAGTGCGTCCACCGCCATGGCGGGCAGCGCCTTTCCGTTGCGAGGTCCGTGCGGTCTGTTCTGGTCGGTGGGATCCGTTCTGGTCGGTGGGATCCGCGTGGTGCCCGGACCCTACCAAGGGGCGGTCCCGGGTCCGCCGTTCGAAGGGGGGCCGCGTCGGCCCGGCCGGGACCCTCCGTACCGGCCGGGCCCGGGACTACAGCACCGCGATCCCGAGCGGGCGGGAGCCGCCGGGCAGCTTCCGTGTGGTGCCCTCGCGCAGATCGACCACGGTGAGGCCGTCCCAGGAGCCGTCGCGGGTGAAGCCGCCGGTGACATACGCGGTCCGGCCGTCGCGCGAGACGGCGACGTCCTCGTGCGCGCCGTCCAGCGGGACCACGCGTTCGCGGCCGTCGGGTGTGCGGATCGTCAGCGACGCCTCGCGGTCGCCGGAGCCGATCGGGCCGGTGCCGACGGCCAGGAGGGTGCCGTCGGGGGTGAGGGCGGCGCCGTGCTGGTGGGTGTTGGCGGTCATCGGCTCGACCGTCACCCGCCCGGTGCGCGGGTCGAGCACCGCCAGCCGTTCGCCCTCGAAGGGGAGCAGCAGTCGGCCGTCCTCGCGCACGGCGGCGTAGTGCGGCTTCAGCCAGGAGCCGAGCCCGCCCTCGGTGCCGTAGGGCGCCACTTCGAAGCGGCGGGTCTCCAGGGAGTCGGCCCGTACCGCCGTGACGTCGAAGGAGTCGTGGTTGGTGGCGTACACCTCGCGGCCGTCCCGTGAGACGTCGACATCGAAGGGGCGCAGACCCACCGGTACGGACGCGACCATCCGCAGGGTCCGGGTGTCCAGCACCTCCAGCACACCCGGCCCGCCGGGGACATTGACCCCGACATAGACCCGCTTCCCGTCCGGTGCCAGCGCGATGCCCATGCCGCCGCCCCGGTACTCCCCGTCCGTCACCGGACCGGCCTGGGTCCGGTACGGGACGCGCCCGAGGCTCTCGCGGGTGTGGGTGTCCACCACGGCCACCCCCTCGGCGGTCGCCACCCACGCCCGGCCGTCGGCGCCGACGGCGAGTCCGTACGGAGCCGTGCCGACCCGCACCGAGGCGAACGGGCCCCGCTCGGGGTGGAGGAAGGTCACCGTGTCCGCCCCGAAGTCGGCGGTGAGCAGGGTGCCGGACGGGGTCGGTCGTCCCGCCGTGTCCCGGGGGAGCGGCGACGACGGTGCGGTCGGCGCGGCGGCGGACGGTGCCTCCTCGGCGCCGCTCGCCCCGGTGACGCCACCGCCGCAGCCGACGAGGGCCAGCGCGAGCGCGGGGACCGCCAGCGCGCGCCACGGACGGCGGCCGCCGGACGGCCTCGGGACGAACGCTGCCACATCTCCTCCTGGGTTTGTGCCCGGCCCTCCCCGGACGGGGACGACGGGTCCTCTCCCCAGCCTGCGCCATCGCGACCGCGGTCCCGGCCGCCGTCACGCTGGCCCGCGCGCGCCGACCGGACGACCCCGGTGTCATCCGATCGGCCGATGCGCGGGTCGGTGTGCGGGCCGAT
The DNA here is from genome assembly GCF_042800315.1 of Streptomyces sp. NPDC057638. Classification (NCBI taxonomy): domain Bacteria; kingdom Bacillati; phylum Actinomycetota; class Actinomycetes; order Kitasatosporales; family Streptomycetaceae; genus Streptomyces; species Streptomyces sp. NPDC057638. The sequence goes on along the minus strand of NZ_JBHVHF010000079.1, from coordinate 8,227 downwards.
GCGCGGGTCGGTGTGCTGGCCGCCGCGCCCGGACGGGATCACCGCGGCCCTTGACCCGGGGCCGGTCGCCGGGGTCCTCTCGATCGTGTGTGCGGTGGCGGGGCCTGGAACGGCCCCGCGGCCGCGCACGCGCGAACCTTCCGGCGGGAGCACGCCGGCGGTTCTCCCAGCGGATGAACGGAGGCGGGACGGCTGTGACAGCGGTACGGAACGAGACAGCGGGAGGGCCTTCCGCCACCCCCGCCGTCCCCACCGTTCTCGTGGTGTGGCACGAGAACGGCGCGGGCCCCGGCCTCGTCGGCGCGGAACTCACCCGGGAGGGCCTCGCCCTCGACCAGCGCCGGCCCTGGTCGGGCGACGCCCTCCCGGCCACCCCGCGCGACCATGGCGGACTCCTCGTCCTGGGCGGCTCCGTCAACTGCGAGGACGACACCGCCGCGCCCTGGCTCCCGGCGGTCCGCGCGCTGATCCGGGAGGCCGTCGCCGACCGTGTGCCGGTGCTCGGGATCTGTCTCGGCGGCCAGATCCTCGCCACCGCGCTCGGCGGTACGGTCACCCCTCGCCGGGCGGGGCCCGAGATCGGCGCCGTACCGCTGCGGAAGCTGCCCGCCGCCTCGGCCGACCCGGTGTTCGGCGGGGTCCCGGACGGGGCCCCCGCTGCCCAGTGGCACTGGGACGAGATCGCGGCCCTGCCCCCGGGCGCGGTGCCGCTGCTCACCGGGGACGACTGTCACCACCAGGCGTTCCGGGCGGGGGAGTGCGCCTGGGGGCTCCAGTTCCACCCCGAGGTCCTCGCGGACGACGTCGCTGTGTGGGCCCGCTCCGACGGCCCGTCGGTGGCCCGCGCGGGAGGCGACCCGGACGCGGCGGTCGCCTCGGTCCGCGCGGCCGAGCCGGAGTTGCGCGCGATATGGACGCAGGCCGTCCGCGCCTGGGCCGCGGTGGTGCGCCAGCGCCGTGTGTGACGCGCGGGCCGTCCCCGTACTCCTTTGGACGGATACGGGGACGGGCCCGCGCGGCGCGGGACGGGCGGCGCCCCGGGGCGCCCACCGTCACTCCAGCCGGTCCGCCATCAGCTCACCCGCCATGATCGTCACCAGGTTGGTGTTGGACCGGGGGCACGAGGGCAGCACCGACGCGTCCACGACGTACAGCCCCTCCGTCCCTAGCACCCGGCACCCCGGGTCGACCACCGTCGCCGGGTGGGCCGGGTCGCCCATCCGGCAACTGCTGGTCAGATGCTGGCCGTCGGTGACGGTCCGCAGCAGATGGCCGTCGAGTGCCCGGTCGTCGTCGACGACGGCGAGCAACTCCGCGTTGACCTCGTCGAACCGTCCGTCCGTGAGCGCGGTGACGTTCCCGGCGCGGGCCAGCTCCAGCAGCGCGCGCACTCCGGCGCGCAACCGCTCCCGGTCCCGCCCGTCGGAGAGCATCCGCTGCTCCAGCAGGGGCTGGGCCAGCGGATCCGCCGAGGTCAGCAGGACCTCGCCACGGGAGAACACCTGGTTGAGCCAGACCAGGAAGGCGCCCGCGCCCGCCCGGGTGTCGGCGGTGGCCAGGGCGAGGACGTTCTGGTTGCAGGCCACGAACATCATGTCGTTCGGTCCCGCGCCCGGCCCGCCGCCCGCGTACCGGACACAGACATTGGTGTAGCGGTCCTCGGGCGCGGCCGCCCAGGGGGCCGCCAGCGGCAGCCCGATGGCGCTGAGGGGATGGTCCTGGAGGCCCTCCCCGACCGGCAGGTCCACGGTGGCCGCGATCCCGAGCGCCCGCAGCCGTCCGGCCGGGCCGATCCCGGAGCGCTGGAGGATCGCGGGCGAGTGGACCGCGCCCGCGCTGAGCACCACGCGGTCGGCCAGTGCCTCCCGTACCACCCCGTCGGCGAGGTAGCGCACTCCGGTCGCGCGGTGCCCCGACAGCAGCACCCGGTCGACCACGGCGTCGCAGACGAGCGTGAGCAGCGGGTTCTCCCGCAGGGGCTCCAGATAGCCGTCGTTGGTGGTCACCCGCCCGCCGTCGTCCGCGCTGATCGGGTACGGGGAGATCCCGGTCGCTCCGGGCGCGTTGACGTCCGGCGCCCAGCCGTACCCGGCGGCCAGCGCCGCCTCGTACAGCGCCCGGTCCACAGCGCCCCACCGGGCCCGGGGGGTGCGCCGCACCGGGATCGGACCGCCCCGGCCGTGCCCCGGCGCGCCGCCGAACTCGCGGTCGTCCTCCAGCCGGGCGAAGTACGGCAGCACCTCACGCGGCGACCAGCCCGCGCAGCCCTCACGCGCCCAGTCCTCGAAGTCCGCCAGCGGCGGCCGGATCGCTATCTGGCCGTTCACGGTGGAGCCGCCGCCGACACCACGGCCCTGCATATAGGGGCGCGCGGGCTGCTCGCCGGTCCGCCGGGCGAGCAGCCCCGGCTGGAGCAGCGCCCCGGTGGCGGCCGGGTCGCCCAGGGCCCGCAGCGGATTGGGCAGCCGCCATACCTCCGGCAGCTGTGCCGAGCGGTGGTCGGGTCCCGCCTCCAGCAGCAGCACCCGCTTCCCCCGCGCCACCGACCGCGCGGCCAGCGGCGCCCCCGCCGACCCCGCGCCGACGACGATCAGATCCCATCCCTGGTCATATCCGTGACCCACGGTTGTTCCTTCCCTCCGCACACACGACGGCGTGCGTTCTGTTCGCATACGCGGTGATACGCATGGATGTATGGCGATAACAGGAGGGCTGGAGTCGCCCGGACGCGCCAGGGCCGCCGTGTCCACGGCGGCCCGGGGCGTGGCGACACGATGTCCAGCCCGGAGGCGGGCATCGCGGTGGTGGGTCAGCGAAGGGGAGAGAGGCGCACGGATCCGGGGAGCCGGGCGGTGGGCCCGGCTCCCGGGAGCGGTGACGCGGTGAAGGCGCACATCCCCATCGGGTCGTGTGCGCGCCTGCGCTGACGATCAGCCACCGGATGACCGGTGGCTAGCCTCTGGACGCCTCGGGGCTTGACATGGCCGCAGGCTAGGCGGACACGGCGGAGATGTCGAACGGGTTTCCGGGTGTGCGCCGGGTGGGTGCGCGCCGCCGTGCCGTCGTGGCCGGTGTCCTGCCCGGCCACGGCCGTGGCGCGCACCCGGGGTGTCACCCCCGTACCGTCATCGGCGGGTCGTCAGCACCTCCGTCGGACCCGTGAAGTCGGTCCCCTCGCGGAGCGTCGACAAGGTGACGTCGATGGTACGGCCGTGCGTCGTGATGTCCGAGGGGGTGGACCTCGGGCCCCGGTCCGGCAGTTTCAGCGAGGTCCAGGAGGAGCCGGAGAGCCGCAGCGCCACCGGGCCCGCGGTCTCGGTCGTGTCGGTGAGGATGACCGGGGAGGAGCCGGAGACGGCGATGTTCCGCAGCTCCCAGACGTCGGCCGGCACCTTGACCTGGGTCCACTTCCCCTTGCTCAGCCGCAGGACCACCCCGCGCTTGGCCCCGTTGGGCCGTACCCCGCTGCCCGCGACCCACACGGTGCCGTCCGGTGCCGCCGCCGCGCTGTCGATCCGGACCCGCACGCTGGCCGGGACGGGCGCGTCCACCTTGCGCCAGCGGCGGCCGTCGTAGTGGAGCAGGAGCGCCCTGGACTCCTTGGCGTTGAAGGCGTAGCCGACGGCCCACACGTTGTCGCGGGCCAGCGCGGTGACGTCGTTCAACACCCAGCCGCCGTCCTTGCCCTCGCCCGCGTCAGGCAGCTCCGCAGGGGTCCACCGGGTGCCGTCCCAGTGCTGGAGCTGTCCGATGGGCTTGCTCTTCTGTGGTCCGCTGGGCACCTGGGCCCAGCCCGCGGCCCACGCGTCGCGGGGGGTGCGGGCGTCCACCGCGACGAATCCCGCGGTGATGGCGTCCTTGGGTGCCGGTGCGATGACGTTCCGCCACGACGTGCCGTTCCAACGCTGGGTGATGATCCCCTTGGACGGCTTGGTGTAGTCGCTGACGGCGATGGCGTCGCGCGGGGAGGTAGCGTCGACGTCGTTGAACCGGGCTATGCCTCTGGGGTCCTTCACCGGGGCCGTCGGCAGCTTGCGCCAGCCGTTGCCCTTGCGCTCGTCCCGCTCCCAGATCGTCGGGTCGAAGAAGAAGTCACCGTCTCCCCGGGGCTTGAGGACCATGCCCGAGGTCCAGGTGATGTCCGCGCTCACCCGGGTGGTGCTGAGGGCGATGCTGTTGGCGCGCGCGATGGTCGAGGTCGTCCAGGGGGCACGCGGATCGGCCGCCGCGTCGGTGGTGGCCGGGGCCTGGGACGGCGACGGGGCCTGGGCCGTGGCGAACGCGGGGGCGGAGCCCGCCGCCATCACGACGGCGACGCCGATCACGAGGGCGGTGCGGGCGGTGCGTGGTGCTTTCACTGGCTGCCTTTCGGAGCGGGGTGATCAGTGGTCAGGAACGGACCGACGCACCACGCCGGGCCCGGCCCGGATCATGACGCGTCGCCCTGTGACTGTCCGCGGCGCGAGGCGGGTTCCCGGATGCGGTGATCTTCTGGGGAGGCCGTGTGACACCCCGGTAGCGGCGCCCTGGTGTGGGCATGGGCATGTCAGTAGAGTCCGCGCGGAGAGCTGACCACCCCCTGACTCTGGAGTCCCCGTATGGGTCCGCGTCCGCGTTCTCCGTTCCGCCGTGCCACGCCCTGGCTGGTGCCCTCCCTGCTCGCCGTCTCCGTCGCCGCCGCGCTCACCGTCGTACCGGGTACGGAGGCGGACGACGGCCGTTCCGCGCCCACCGCCGCCGCGCTCGCGGAACCGGGTGAGGTACGGGGGAAGGACGGGACGGCGGGGTCCCCCGGGCGGCCCGTGCCGCGCCCGGACGCCCGGGACGTCGTCCTCGCCGTCCACGGCGGTGCCGGGAGCGCGCTCGACCCGGCGACCACCCCGCCCGAGCGGGCGCAGGCGTACCGGGACGGGCTGGCCAACGCCCTGCGAGCCGGGAAGAAGGCGCTCGACGACGGCGGTACCAGCCTGGACGCCGTCGCGGCGGCGGTCCGCGTCCTGGAGGACGACCCGCTCTTCAACGCGGGCAAGGGCGCGGTCTTCAACGCCGACGCCGAACACGAACTGGACGCCTCGATCATGCGCGGCGCCGACCTGGCGGCGGGCGCGGTCGCCGGGGTGCGCAGCCTGCGCAACCCCATCGACGGCGCCCGTCTGGTGATGGAGAAGTCCAAGCACGTCCTGCTCTCCGGCGAGGGTGCCGATGACTTCGGCGCCCGGCACGGACTGGCGACCGTCACCCAGGACTACTACTGGACCCAGGCCCGCTGGGACGCGCTCCTGCGGGCCAAGGAAGCCGAACGCGGGGGCACGAGCGCCGCCCGCGCCCCCGAGGCCCTCGCCGACGCCCGGTCCACGGGCACGGTCGGCGCGGTCGCCGTGGACCGCCGCCGCGACCTGGCGGCGGCCACCTCCACCGGGGGGCTGACCAACAAGCTCCCGGGCCGGGTCGGCGACTCCCCGGTCATCGGCGCCGGGACCTACGCCAAGAACGGCACGGTCGCCGCGAGCGCCACCGGGGCCGGGGAGGTCTTCATCCGGGGCGCGGCGACGGCCACGATCGCCAACCTGATGGAGTTCAAGGGCCTCGGTGTGGCGCCCGCCGCCTACGAGGTCGTGGTCGAGCGGCTGCCCCGGCTGGGCGGCCAGGGCGGGGTGATCGCCCTCGCCCCGAACGGGGACTTCGACGCCCCGCACAGCAGCCCCGGGATGCTCCACGGCTATCTCACCCGGGACGGCCGTCTGGTGACCAAGATCTATCCGCAGGAGTCCCCGGCGAACAGCTGACGGGCCGGGCGGTGGGTGAGGACATCGGACCGGCGCGGACAGCGCGGGGGCGGTGACGCCTGGTGGGCCGGGGCCGCTGGCTGATCGCCGGGGATTTCGGGTGGGTCGGGGCCCTTTGGCCGATCACCGGGGATTCCGGCGGCTGGCCGTCGCGGGCCCCGCCGGGCACCACGGACCCGGTCGGCCGACGTCCACGACCGAGGGAGCTACGGGTGGATCCGCTGAAGGATCCGGCCGGTGCGGGTGTCCGATGGCCAGGGACCCAGACCGGTGCGGCCAGCGGGTCCGATCGGCCGACGAGTTCGGCTGGCCGGCGAGCCCGGCCGGTCAGGGCGTCCGGTCGGCCAGGGCATCCGGCCGCCAGGTCGCCGGAGGTCTCTCGGCGCGGTGCCCGCGGCGGACGATCTCCGTGCCACTGGCCGGTGGCTGGACCGATGGCCCTCCGATGGCTGTCGGGAAAGCGCATACGCCACGCCATTGGCCCACCGCTGAAGCCGACTATTGAGCCACCGGGCCGGTGGATGGTTATCTGTGCGGTATCCAACGAACTGCGGCGCCGCGTAGCGCCGGACCAGCGACGAGGCCGGTCCGGACCGCGGCGCCTTCGTCGTGCCCCTGCGCCCGCCACCACCCCTGGCCGGACCCGGGCGCGGCGCGTACCACCGCGAGGGGGGCGGCACACCGCCGTGAAGAGCATGTTCCTGGCCCCGGACCCGGGGCGAATAAGACTGCGGCAGGCGACCCGCGCCGTCATCGGCATCGCCTCCGCCGTCGCCGTCTGTGAGCTGTCCGGGCTCTCCCTGACCGCGTCGATCACCGGAGGGCTCGCGGCCCTGCTGGCGCTCTTCACGGTCACCGACGCGAGCGTGTCCGCCCAGCGGGTCACCACGGCCCTGCTGCCCCTGGCGGGCTTCCCGGTCCTGGCGCTCGCCACCACACTGCACGGCCTTCCCCCGGCCCGGGACGCCGTCTTCCTGGCCATCGTCCTCGCCGGGGTCTACGCCCGGCGGTGGGGTCCGCGCGGGCACGCGCTCGGGATCTTCGCCTTCATGACGTTCTTCGTCACGCAGTTCCTGGGCACCCTCCCCGCCCAGCTCCCCGAGCTGTACGCCGCCCTCGGTCTGTCGCTGCTCGCGGCCGCCGCCGTGCGGTTCGTCCTGTGGCCCATCGAGCGCCGTACGCCGCCCGCCGCCGCCCCGCCCGCGCTGCCGGGTACGGGGCTGGCCCGGCCCACCACCCGGCAGGCCGTCCAGGCCACCGTCGCCTGCGCCCTCGCGCTCGCGGTGGGGCAGGCCCTCTCCGAGGAGCGCTGGTACTGGGCGGTCGGCGCCGCCTGGTGGATCTTCGTCAACACCGCCTCGCGGGGCGAGACGCTGGTCCGTGGCTTCCGCCGGGTGCTCGGCACCGTGATCGGGGTCGGGGTCGGCCTCGTGGCGGCGCTGCCGCTGCACGGCGCGGTCCTGCCGACCGCCGCCCTGGCCGCCGTCTGCGTGTTCGGCATCTTCTACACCGCCGCCGTCTCCTATTCCTGGATGATGCTGGCCGTGACCGTGCTGGCCAGCCTGCTCTACGGGCTGCTGGGAGTGCTCGACGCGGAGCTCCTCGCGCTGCGGCTCGCGGAGACGGGTGTGGGCGCGCTGTGCGCCGCGCTGGCCGTCGCCCTGGTCCTGCCCGTCACCACGCACGCCACGAACAGCGCCTGGATCCAGCAGGCCGTCACCTGTGTGCACGGCTGCACGGCCGCCGCGGCCCGGCGGCTGGCCGGGGACGAGAGCGCCGACCCCGCGCCCCTGGTCGCACGGCTGGAGCCGCTGCTGGCGCGGGTGCGGCTCTCGCTCGCGCCGCTGGTCCATCCGCTCAGCCCGCTGCGGGCGCGGCGCGAGCGCGCTCTGCGGGTGATGGAACTGCTCGACGAGTGCGCGCGCGAGGTCCGGGGCCTGTCGGCCATCGCGGCCGAACCGGAGGCGACGGCCGCCCATGACGAGCGGCTGGTGGCGGCCTGCCGACGGGTCGAGGAGGCCGTGCACGCGCTGGTGCCGTCCGTGGCGCCGGGCGTGCCGGTGGCGGCCGTGGGCGGGGCGCATCCGCGCGCCGAGGCGGCGCTGGCCCATCTGCACGCGCTGGAGCGCGCCCTGTCCGCCCTCTACGTCCCGCTCCGCCCCGCCTGACGCGGCCTGCCTGGCGCGGCCTGTCTGGCCCGGCCCGCCTGACCCGGCCTGCCCGGCCCGCCCTTCTGACCCGGCGGGCGAGCGCCCCCTCCGAGGGGGCGCGGGGCAGCCCTGCCAGAAGCCCGTTCCGGGGCCGCTGACCCGCGGCGGCCTCAGGGGGCCTGTTGCCCGAAGCCCGCCCCTGGGCACCGGCGGGCCGGGCGGCGCGCGGCTCCGGGATCCTCCCCGCCCACGAGGCCGCCTGACCCGCTGATCCCCGTCCGACGGGTGCCC